>NZ_CP118605.1:2100000-2237500 GCF_029869925.1 Microbulbifer bruguierae
GATGGGATGAATATTTTCCGACTTGATTTTCGGGCGCGCGGCGGCCAGCGCCGTGGGTGGCTCGTCCGCACTGAACTTGTAAAAGGTTCCCGAATCACCGGCCCCCTCTACATACACAAGCAGGTCGCGCCAGTCGCTGCTCCAGTCCCGCAGTTGCACAAAGTGCTCAGGAAACATCGCGCGAATATCCTGAACCCGCTTGTCGAGTTCTTCGTCGAAGAAACGATATTCCGGGGTGAATCCAGAGTAGCGCACCCCCCAGACAATCCGGTCGAGGCCTTTGTAGGTATATTCGATATCCGCATCGTCACGGCCAAACCCCATATTGGTGAATTCACCGGTTTCCAGGGACAGGGTGTAGTAATCGTCGCGACCGATATCACTGTTGGTACCCACCACTACCAGAGCATCTCGAGCGGGAGTCATCCCTACCACATTGATACTGCGGATATCGGTATCTTCACGGTACAGTTCGCGCCAGTCATCGCCGTCGCGAACCAGCAATTTGTGACGGTTATAGCGGTTGTCGAAAATTTCATGCACCAGGACTTCACCCTCGGCATCGACAAAAAAATCGAGCGAGTCTTCCTTGCCCTTGAAATGCACCCGGGGACGGCGCGGAGAATCCAGATCCACCCGCATCAGCGACATGCGCGGTGAATGGTCCATTCTGTCATCGGCCACATAGGCCGGCATGTACACGTATTTGCGGTCCGGAGACAGTCCGGCTATCCGGCCAAGCCCCTCCTGTCCCTTGTAAATGACATCTCCGGGAGTCAACAACTGGCGGATGTTGTTGTCCTCGACGTTGTAGGCGTAAGCGGTGCTGAGATCAAGATCCCCCCGGTACCCCAACACGCGCCGCACTTCGCCGCCAATAATGATGAGTTCGTCATCGGTCGCGAAATACAGACCGTGCATATTGATGTCCGAATCCGCGAGATTGAGCCCCGCCTTGTGCTTCCCCCTGGCCAGGTCGTACACCACGATCATATCGCGCTCGCCCTCGGCAATGCGGTAGGCAATTTTGTCGCCGTCCGGAGACAGCGCCATCATGCTGACCTTGGGCAGCACACCGTAATCACGGACGCTGACGGCCGAAGAGGTGGCGGCATGAACCGAAGAAAAAGGAATAAATAGCGCAGCGATAAAAAGCCACGCCGAGAAGGTGTTGCGGGTTCTCGTCATCATGGGAATTCAATTTCCTGTTTATTCTTGCTTGAAATCAACGATCGTCCGATGAAATCGCCGATGCACAAGAATACCGGAATGACCACGTCATGTCCGGCAACAGAATTCCCGACAAAGAGCCGGAGAAAGAAAAAAGCCCGGCAGAGTTCTGCCGGGCCAAGAATGATCACCTTCGTGATCAGTTTTGCGGAGGAATATCCTCCAGGGGGGAGCTTTCCGTTACAGCAATTTTTTTACTCACACACATCGCCACTGATTGCGGGAATTTCCAGCGGTTCACTATTGAGCTTCTCACCCTGATAACCGAATTCTGCATAGGCGCCAGGCTGAATCACGCTGTTCCAGCCAAGGCCGGAGGCGGTGTAGGGGTTACTGCCGGACAGATTGGCATTCCACAGGTTGGTGATGCGGCTGCTGCCACTGTAGGAGAAGGTGAGCTGCCAGCCATCGATGGGTGTATCGCCGTTATTGGTGATACGGATACTGCCGACAAAGCCGGCCCCCCAGTGGCTGCCCTCGATATAGTCACAGCTGGCAGTGCCGGCCCCGCCTTCATTGCCACCGCCCTCGTTACCACCACCATCGTCCGGCTCGGTCACTTCGATGGCGATGGTATCGCTGTCACTGGCACTGCCATCGCTGGCGGTCAGGGTCGCGGTGTAATTACCGGCGCTGGCGTAGGTATGACTGACACTGGCACCACTAGCGGTGCTGCCATCGCCAAAATCCCAGCTGAAACTGAGCGTATCGCCATCGGCATCACTGGAACCCGAGGCATCGAAGGTCACCGACACCGGTGCTTCACCAGAGGTAGAGCTTGCGGAAACCATTGCAACCGGCGGGGTGTTTTCCGGTTCCACCCCATTTGCGGTAATCGACACGCTGGTGCTGTCACCACCGCCCTGGCCATCGTTAACGGTCAGTGTCGCGGTGTAGGTACCGGCCATCTGGTAGGTATGGCTGGCGGTGACACCGGTAGCGGAACTGCCGTCGCCGAAGCTCCAGCTGTAGCTCAGCGCATCGCCATCGGCATCGCTGGAATTACTGCCGTCGAAATTGACCAGCAGCGGGGCATCACCGCTCACCGGGGTCGCGCTGACCGCTGCCACCGGGTCGGTATTTTCAATCACGCCACCGGTAGGATCCGCGTACAACAAGCCGCGACCATTGGTACCGAGATATACACGGCCAAAAATACGCGGGTCGCCGGTAATCGCTTCTCCCATATTGCCGTACTGGTGCGCGTCATCGTTGATCCGCACCCAGGCTGCGCCCTCATTGGTGGAGCGGAATACACCGGTCACGCCATCCACCGTACCCACCAGATACAGGGTGTGATAATCACCAGCGGGCGCCGCCGCGCCGAGGCCGATATTCACCCCCTCTTCCACGCTGGCGATTTTGCTAAAACTGGCACCGCCATCGGTTGAGCGCCACAGGCCGGTAACGGTTTCCGCACTGGCATTGACGGCGCTGCCGGCAAGCCAGATATGACCTTCATTACCCGGCGCCGCCAGGAACTTGCCCGATTCCGGCAAACCGCTGGCGGCCGTCGTGGTGAAGCTGACACCGCCATCCTGGGATACGTAGAAAGTGCCCCCACTAAAGGCGTAGAACGTCTGCGGATTCACCCGGTCGCTCTCCACCCGCGCACCGGCTGGCACACCGCTGGAAGCGGTCCAGGAGCTGCCATAGGTTGTGGATACGTGCACGCCTGCCCCCTGTGGACTCCACACAATGGCACCGCCATTTGCACTCATTGCTACATGGCCGCCACCGGTTACCCCGGATGGCTCCTGCCCCTGCCACCAGCTATCTCCGGCAGATGTGGAGACACCGATATGCACCGTATCCGCATTGCCGACCCGCACCATGATGCTGGGATCCAGCGCCGCAAAATCGATTCCGGTGGTACTGGTCAGATACGGCGTCTGGTACATCAGATCCGGCACCGTATCCACATCGGTGTGTTTGAAACCACCGATATCCCCGAGCGCAGAGAAGATATTCGCGTTACCGCTGGGCGGGCTGGCGAGATCCAGCACCGCGGTTTCCTCCAGCCCCTTGATCATCGGCTCGATAGTGACAATACCGTCGCTGTCCCAGTTGGTGAGATTGTTGGCGCCGTAAATGGTGGCGCCTGTGCCGTACATAAAGCGGTCGGAATTGTGCGGATCGATTTCCACCGATTCGTTCATCCAGCCCAGCTTGAGAGCTTCTTCCGGCGGCTGTGGGTTGGCGCCGAGGTGCAGCCAGGGCACCGAGCTGATATCCATCTCATAGCGCTTGCTACGCGACGGGTAACCCGCCCAATCCCAGATGCGCGTCCAGCTGGCGCCGGCGTCGGTGGTGCGGAACAGGATCATGTCCGGCCACCAGGAATTGAGTGACGCCACCATCAGCGTCTCGGGGTTCTGGCGGTCGATGGTCAGCCCGGAATAACCAAAATACAGTTCGCCGCTGGCCGCGGTCATGGGGCTGATTTCACTCCAGGTTTCCGTGGCGACGTCGAACCTCCATACCGCGCCGGTACTGCCATCGTAGGGGCCGCCGGTATCGCTCATGGCCACATACAGCGCACCGTTGACCTCGTCGAACACGCCCTTGTGGGGAATGAACCCCGAGGGCGCACCAGGGATCACTTCCCAGCTGGCGCCACCATCGGTAGAGCGGTAAAGGGAATAAGTGGTATCCGCGACCCCCACATAAATCACATCGGAACCTTCACCACTGGTGCCGGAAGTGGGGTCGAAGGTTACCCACACCACACCCTGCAGTTTATCCCCGTATCCCCATTCGTCATCGGGATCGGCAGCGTAGGTGCCGGGATTGGGAAAGCTCTGTACTTCATACCAGGTCACCCCGTAGTCGGTACTGCGCCACAGGCCCTCGCCCAGTTCCGCCCCGTAATAAATTATGCTGTTGTCATTGGGGTCGATACGCAGGCGCTCACCCATACCGCGCCCGGGCATATTGCCGCCCACCTTGAACGGCAGTTCTGTGACCTGCCAGGTTTCACCGCGATCCGTGGAGCGGGCGATGGCACCATTGTTCGGATCCCAATCGTTGGTGTACATGCCAAGCGCCGCGTAAACCCGGTTGGTATCCACCGGGTCTGTAGCCATACTCATGACGCCGTTCCAGCCCCACTTGTCCCAGCCGACCCAGTCCAGCAGAGGTTTCCATTCCTGATTCGCGTCATTCCAGCGATAGGCGCCGCCAATATCCGTGCGTGCATAAATCAGGTTAGGCTCACTGCGGTTAAAAATGATCGCCGGCACAAAACCACCACCGTCGATGCGCACATTCTGCCAGCTGTACTCTTCCTGAGGCGCGGCCTCCACCACCGGCGCGACCGACAGTGCCAGCGCGACACCGGTACTAACAGCCGCGCGCTGAATGGTTAGCGAAAGCTTGCGCATTAAAAAGGTTTTATTTGAATTCATCATCGCTGTTGCCTTTGTTTAATGGTATTTCTTGTTAGAGAGGTACAACAAAAGAGATACGAAAAAAAACGGCAGCCCCGAAAAAAGCTGCCGTGAACATCACTGCACCGAACACTCGGGCAGCGTGATATTTCCCGGCGCACCCTGCATGCCAAAGGTGGCACTCTGCCCCGGTTGAAGACTGCGGTTGTAACTCACCGAATCACCTTCGATGACACTGCCACTTGCAGTAGTAAGCTGCACGCTCCAGGCATTGCTGATGGACACCGACTGCGCGAACGCCAGCGCAACCGACCAATCACTCACCGCTTCACTGCCAGTGTTGGTGACCGTCACCGTACCCAGCACAAAACCCGAACCCCAGTCACTCAGGCCTCCCGCGCTGCAGCTGAGACTACTGCCTCCACCAGAGGACGAACCAGAAGAAGACCCGGAAGCAGACCCGGAAGAAGAACCGCCCGAGGAGGACGAACTGGAGGAAGAGCTGGACGAGCTTCCTCCCGAAGAAGAACTGCTGGATGAACTACTCGACGAACTACTCGACGAACTGCTGGAAGAGCCACCGGAGGAAGATCCCCCACAGCCTGCAAATACCGTCGCGCACTCCGCAGTCTCGGCAATACCGTTGCTGCCGTTAAACAGCCGTTCCCCCCAGGCAGAGAGATTGTTGGGATCCCAGTTGAGCGCCATATCCAGATAAGGCTCGGTATTACCGGACCAGGACCAACCGAGATAACCGAGCCCGCGCGCTTCGGCTTCCGCGAGAATGGAATCCTCATCCACCGGTTGCCCCTGGTGCTCGTGGCCGAATTCACCGACCAGCAGCGGCAACCCCATATCCTGAAAATCCTGCATATACGTGGCAACGCTGTTGTAATCGCCGTAGATCTGATACATGTGCACGGAAAAAAGCACATTGGCGAGAGGGTCTGAAGCAAAGATCTGCGGTGCATTCCCGCGCATGTGATTTTCCCAGTCCTGCCCCCAGCTGGAAGCATCCACCACAATGGTATGGGTCAGGCCCGCATTGCGCAGGCGCTGGATAGCGGCGGTAGTGCCCTCCACATAATTGGTTTCGGAGACGAAATTTCCGAAAGGTTCATTGGCAATATTGATCAGGACATAGTCTTCCTGTCCGCGAATGGCCGCGACAATGTCCGCACTTACCCAGTACTCGGCCGCTTCAGAAATATGAATGGCTGCACTGTCTTCACCCCAACCGGTAGCGTCATGCACTTCCAAAACACAGATCAGTGCATTCGCCTTGCATTGATCGATCACCCGAGCCACGTCGGCACCGTCATTGCGATTCCAGCGCCCGCCCGATGCCAGCACCACCCTCACCGCATTTGCGCCAGCAGCGGCAATATCTGCGAGAGCCTGCTCGGTGCGGCCCGTGTACCATGTGTGCGCGTGATTGACGCCGCGCATAACAAACGGGTTACCGTTGCCATCCAGCAGCTCACCGTTGTCAATGGAAAAACCCGCCCAGGAATGTCCCGCAAAAAACAACAGGCCTGCCGCGGCAAATCTTTGCCACAGCCTTCCGCCAACTTGATAATTTTTATTCTCCATTCTTCCCACCTTTTATTGAACAACACGTATTGAATAACACGCATTAAATGTCGCGAGCACAGACGTACATCGCCGTACCCACAATGGATAAGCACTTCAATAAAACGGGAACACATTGGCAAAAATGACTCGTCATCTATCACAGCTGACAAATGACACTACCGCTTCGTCAATGCTTCCGGCGGTGTGAAAAAAAGAAATACATTTATTATTCTTATCGAAACCTATCCGGGTAATACAGACGCACGCTTCGGTGAAAAAAATAGGCGGGGATCTCTCGCCCGCCCAAGCTCACACCAAATCGACGATTACCTCGGAGACATTTACGTCACTCATAGGACGTTTTAAAAACCAGAACTTATCCACGCAAACAAAAATCAGGCGACAGTATTTGATGCAAACTTCACACATTGATGAAGTGCAAGAAAAAATCGCCGTAGGGTTCGCTAAACCGCCCGATAACGGAAACGTCGGAAACGCACATCACCGTCGCCAGCGCTGTACAACCCGACCCTGAGACTGAGAAATCCGCCAAACACATTGTGATGCAGGCCAGAGACTTCCATGCGATGCCCGTGCAAATGCCAGGTTTCACCACCGTCCCGGGAATAGTGGTAGGTCACCACATTATTGTGATTAAGCAGTTTTATTCGCAGGCTGGAAGTCTGCGCGGGCTGGCGGAACCAGCTCTGTTCCTCGGCGTATTGATAGGTCTTGATGAATTCCCGGGTAAAACCGAGTCCGACAAAGGCCCTGTGGTTGTAAAACAGCAGCAGTCCACCTTCGGCATCTCCGTCCAGCTCCATCGCCACTTCCACTTCATAGGCGCGGTCGCCGACAATACAGGTGAGCGGCGCACTATCCGCCGGCGAGGCGCCACGTGCCGCAATACGCAGACCGTCCTTTTCATAATGAACCCGCCGCATTTCATCCGCGGAAGGATTGTGGAAGGCCCACTGGATACCGAAACGGTCATCCCGAAAATCGTCGGAAAGTGCACTGCCCGCTGTTCCCCGCGATTTGCCGCCGGGAATGGGCAGAGGACGCGAAAGATCGCCGCCGATCGCGCGAAACCAGCCATCGTCGGTCCACTCAATGGGTTCCAGCAAGGTCTGGCGACCCAGGGTACGAAAGCCGTTTTCATAGCCGTGATACACCATCCACCAGTCGCCGTCCCCACCCTTCCCGCTATTCGGTCCCTCCACCAGGGTTGCGTGGCCGCGGGACCACCAGGGTTCCTTTTCATTCACCGTGCGCACCAGCGGATTGTGCGGGCAGTGCTCCCAGGGGCCGTGAATGGATTTGGAACGCGCGGCAATCACCATATGCCCGGTGGCCGGACCTGCAGTGCCGCCCACTGCAGTGACCAGATAAAACCAGTCGCCGCGGCGCAGCAGCTTCGGGCCTTCCGGTGCGAAGTTTTCCACCACCCAGTCTTCCGGATAGCGCCAGGGATCGTAGGCGGATTCCAATTCGCCGGCGGCAGATAGACCGTCGGCACTCAGCCTGATTTTGCGGATGCCGTTGACGAACAGGTACCGGTGCCCGTCTTCACCCACAATATGCCCGGGATCGATACACCCCTGAATACGCATATCGATGGGATCGCTCCAGGGCCCGCGAATATCGTCCGCCCAGATCACAAAAATGGACCAGCCCTTATCATCCGGGTTGGCCGGAATATAGATGTAGTAGCGGTCTTCGTGCTTGCACAGGTCCACCGCCCAGATGGCACCCAGCGGCTTGAACAGCGAAGGTCCAACCGGCGACCAGTTCACCAGATCCCGGGAGTGCCAGATAATCAGCCCGGGATAGGAATAGAACGACGAAAAGGTCATGTAATAGTCGTCGCCGTCCTTGAGGATGGTCGGGTCCGGATGGTCACCGGGAACGACGGGATTGATAAAAGTGCCGTTACCCAGATCCGCCTTTCTCTGCCCCTCGATTCCCCGGGCCCAATTCACAGGCGCTTTACCATCAGCGCTTGCCGCGCACTTTTCGCTGTCTGTTTTTGTGTTCGCGGTAACGGTGCTGGCAACCGCGCCGGCAAAAGGCGCTGCTGCGGCCCCGGCGATCAGACGTTTGCACAGGTTGCGGCGGGAATTATCAACCATGGATTCGCTCCGTATTTGCAGCAGGTTTTCGATTAATCCAGCAGTCTGGAGAGCGTCGGCTCCATGGCCTCGGCCCAGATCTGGTAACCGCTTTCACTCAGATGCAGATAGTCGGGCATGATCTCGGTGCTCAACTCGCCATCGTCCTGCAGAAACTCGCGATAAATTTCCTGATAGAAAATATGTTCGCCATCGGCGAACTCTTCAATGATGTCGTTGATACCCTGGTTGACCCGGCGCATGGGCGTGCCGGGTTTGGGATCGCGGGGGAAAATACTGAGCAGCAAAATTTTCATTTGCGGCTGGCGAGCGCGCAGCTCCTCCAGCACCGCGCGGATACCGGCGGCAGTGAGTGCCGGATCTTCCAGGCGGTGTCCGGTGTTATTGGTACCGATCAGCACCACACCGGCTTTCGGCTGGATACCATCGAGTTCACCATTCTGCAGACGCCACAGCAGGTTTTCCGTGCGGTCGCCGCCGTATCCCAGATTTACTGCGTTGCGATCGGCATAGAAATTTTCCCAAACGGATTTGCCTTCTTTCTCCCAGCCTTCGGTAATGGAATCTCCGAGCATCAGTAAATCCACATTGCCTTCGGCGAGGCGTTGCTGGTTGCGTTGGAAGCGCTCATCCCACCAGCCTTTGGACCAGTATTCATGGCGAGTATCGGGCGTGGTGGCGAGGGTACGGTAATCCGGGCAGCTGTCACTGGCGCGGGCGCTTTTTTCCAGGCGCACATTCGCCACCGCCACCTGTCCCTTGCCGCCAGCGCGCAGGGAGAAAGGCACACGGATTTGGGAGAAGTCATCGCCCTCGCGCACAAAACAGCTGAGCTTGTAGCTTTCGCGCTGCCAGCCCTTACCGATGTTTTCCCGCGCCTGCAGGGTCAGATCCACACGGCGCTCGCACTCGTGGCCGCACTGCAACTCCAGCGCGAGGTCCGCGCCTTCCAGGTCATCCACTTTCAGGTCGAATGTCAGCACGCCCTGCTCCACATAATTGGAAAGGTCCAGCGGCCCACCGTGCTGCAGACTCAGGCGCGCCAGCCAAGTGTCCTGCCATTTGAACGTCAGCGCATCTTCCTGCACGTCCTTGTCGCTGGTCACTACAGTAACGCGGCCGCTGGGTAATTTCGCGAAGGCGCCGCTCAACATCTGGTTCTGTTCGAAGTCGTCGATCTGCACTCCCCAGGGTTGCAGCGGGCGGCCCTGATACAGCGCGTAACTTTTCGGTTCACCCTTCAGCAAACCGGGGACATTTTCCGTAAGCCGTGCCGGCCCTTCATATTCCGCATACAGACTCAGGCCGTAACCCAGTGCAAACTGAGGTGCATAGTCATCGTGGTGGGGGTTCAGTTTTGCCTGCAGCGGCAGTCCCGGCCAGGAAAAGGACAGTCGGCCGGTGAAATCGTAGCGGGCCTTGCCCTGCTCATCCGCAATGAGCATATCCGCCACGCCGTCACCTTCGGTCCCCGGCAGCCAGGCGGCGACAAATGCGTTGGATCCGTTGATTTCAGGGTTCACCCACATAGGGCGGCCAGAGAGAAATACCGAGACCACCGGAATTCCTTCCGCGTTAAATTTTTTCAGCAGCGCCAGGCTTTCTTTGTTGCCCGGCTCAAATTCCAGTGTGTTGCGATCACCTTGCCCTTCTGCATAGGGAGACTCGCCGAACACCACGATGGCCACATCCGGCTTTTTACTGAATTCACCGTCGACCGCAAGCAGGGCGTTACCGCCGGCAGCCTCTACTGCCTGCTTGATGCCGCGGTAGATGGAGGTGGCTCCGGGGAATTTATCATTGGGAATTCCGGCGCCCTGCCAGCTTACACTCCAGCCACCGGACTGCATGGCAATGCTGTCGGCACCGGGGCCGGCGACGAGGATATTCTGTTGCGGATTCAACGGCAGAAGGCCATCGCGATTTTTCAGCAATACCATACTTTCACGCACTGCGCGGCGCGCCAGTGCGCGGTGCTCCGCACTGCCGACGATGGCTTCGTCACCGGCAAACGTGCGCTCAGATGGCTTTTTATCGAATAGGCCTGCGCGCAGTTTTACCCGCAGGATACGCCGCACCGCGTCATCCAGGCGCGCCATGGAAATCTCACCACTGTTCACCTGCGTCAGGGTGTTGGCGATCATGTTTTTCCAGTCGTATGTCACCATCAGCAGATCGATGCCGGCGTTGATGGCCTGGGGGCAGTTGTCGTTGGTGCAGCCCACAACCTGACCGTGGCCATTCCAGTCGCCGACCACAAGACCGTCGAAACCCATGCGCTTTTTCAATACATCGGTCAGCAGATACTGGTTGCCGTGGTGCTTTTCCCCGTTCCAGGAAGAGAAGCTGGCCATCACACTCTGCACCCCGCTCTCGATGACCGCGGGGTAACCGGCGTTGTGAATATCCACCAGTTCCTGTTCGCTGATACGGGCATCACCCTGGTCGTCGCCCTCAAAGGTGCCACCGTCGGCAAGAAAATGCTTGGCAGTGGCGAGCACGCGGGTTTCCGACAAAAAATCATCAGCACCAACAGTGCCCTGCAACCCTTCCACCATGGCGGAGGCAAAGGTTTTGACTACCTGTGGATCTTCGCTGTAACTCTCGTAAGTGCGTCCCCAGAGATCGTTCTGGGCGACAGCGAGGGTGGGGGCAAAGACCCACTCGACACCGGTGGTGCGCACCTCCGCCGCGGTGGCCGCGCCGATGGCCCGCACCAGATCGGGGTTACCGGTGGCACCGAGTCCAATGTTGTGCGGGAACAGGGTGGCGCCGGTGAGATTGCCGTTGCCATGTACCGCATCGGTGCCCCAGATAATCGGAATCGCCACCCCGCCATCGCTGCTATCCATCGATGCTTCCCAGAGGGCATCCGCCAGTGCCAACCAGTCATCCGGGCCGGCGTTTTCCTTGCGCCCGGGAATGGAACCACCGCCATTCAATACTGACCCGATATGGTATTTCTTCACCTCTTCCGGTGTGATCGACTGGATTTCCGGCTGCATGATCTGACCGACTTTTTGTTCCAGCGTCATTTTTTTCAGTAATGCTTCTACCTGCGTTTCCACTTCCGGGGCCATCACCGGACTCTGGGTTTTCGGCCACAAATCCAGCCGCTGGGAAGTGTCGTCAGCGGCAGAAAGCCCGGGCAACGCAGCGAGAAAAATACCCGCGACCAAAAGTGAGCGCAGCGGTTTTACCGGTATGTCAGCGGATTTCATGGTGTGCCATTCCTTGTTTTTATTCCGGGCAATCGGTTTCAGTTTTTTATCCATGGCCGATAATTTCATCGGGTAAATCATATAAATGGCATCGAGCGCAAAAAATTCCCGGGGCTTACCCTCAAGACTTCAGCAGGGGCTGGTGAACTCTTCAGGGCAGGGGCCGCGCGGGTTCAAGGGTGCATTTGCCCAAGGGGAGTCGATGCCGGCGGCCGCCATCCGCTTACCGGTTGCAGCCGCCATTGGGAAATCAGCCCTGCATCTGCTCCAGCTCCCGTCCCTTGGTTTCGTGTACGTATTTGCTCACGAAGAAGATGGAGATAAAGGCGCACAGCGCGTAAATGCCGTAGCTGCCGGAAAGCTGGATACTGACCAGCAGAACCGGGAACGACAGGGTGATACCAAAATTCGCCAGCCACTGGGCCAATCCGGACACTGCAAGGCCGGAACCGCGAATCTGGTTGGGGAACATTTCGCCCAGCATGACCCACATCACCGGGCCCCACGAGGCGTTGAAGAAAATCACATAGGCGTTGGCCGCCAGCAGCGCAATGGTGCCGACGGAATCCGACAGGCTCAGCGCGCCGCTCTCGTTCAGCGTGGCCTGGGAGAAGGACACTGCCATGATCGCCAGGGTCACCGCCATGCCGATGGAGCCGAACCACAGCAGCGGCTTGCGACCGATCTTGTCCACCAGTACCAGCGCGGTAATCACCGCGGCAATACTCACCACACCGGACACCACATTGATCAACAGTGCATCGCTCTCGGTAAAGCCCACGGACTGCCACAAGACGGCGCCGTAGTAGAACACCACATTGATGCCCACCAGCTGCTGGAACACCGCGAGGCCAATCCCCACCCACACAATACTGCGCAACTTGCCGGTTTTGGCATCCTTCAGGTCGGACAGGCTGGGGCGGTGGTCCGCCGCCAGGGAGGAGCGGATTTCCTGGGTTTTTTCCTCGGCTGTGCGCGCGCCGAACAGACGGGTCAGTACCGAGCGCGCCGCATCACCGCGGCCACTGGCCACCAGGAAGCGCGGACTCTCGGGAATAAAGTACAAGCCGATCAGGAAGATCGCCGCGGGGATCAGTTCGATCCAGAACATCCAGCGCCAGGCTTCATATCCCATCCAGAATTGGTCGGTGGAAGCGCCAGCAAACTTGGCGATAGCGTAGTTACTGAGGAACGCCGCCGTCAGGCCACAGATGATCGCGACCTGTTGCACCGTGGCCAGGCGCCCCCGGTAGGCCGCCGGTGCCACCTCACTGATATAGGCCGGAGTCATCACACTGGCGGCACCCACCGCCAGGCCACCGAGAATGCGGTAAAGCACAAACTCCAGCGAGCCGGTGGCAATACCGGAACCCCAGGCGGAGACAATAAACATAATCGCAGAGGCCACCAGCAGTGCCTTGCGCCCGTACTTGTCGGCGAGGGTGCCGGCGAAGAAGGCACCGATGGCACAGCCCAGCAGCATCGACGCTACATTGAAGCCGGTGCCTGCGGTATCGGAATTGAACGCGGTCTGCAGGCCCTCCACGGTGCCATTGATCACACCGCTGTCGAACCCGAACAGGAAGCCGCCGATCGTGGCCACGCCGCTAATGGCGATGACGAGACCGTGATTGGTTTCGGAAAGATTGGATCCAGAGGCGGAGTCTGCGACTCCGGGCACGGCATCAACGGCCGCACCACTGCTGACGGTGGTACTCATTGTTATTCTCTCACTCACTGTGGGCCGCTGAGCGACTCCGAATTATTCTTAGATCAGCCTACTTCGCACCCTTTAATCTGATCGGTATCAGGGCGTGTGGCCAATGGCATATTTATACAATTAATCGCACAAATATGTAAACGATTACACGGATTTATAAAAAACTGTCGCAGGAATACACGGGCACAAAAAAAGCCCCTGTCAAAGGGGCTTCACTGGAGCTACGCATGGAGTCTGCGCAAATTGGGATTCACGCAGACCATACATCAACCAACCGCCGGCTCACCCTCCACGTCCGCGACCACCAGCGGCTCCTCGCGCACAAAGCATACCGACACGGCTCCGCACACCATAAACACACCCGCCAGCATGATGATGTAGATGGCCTGGTTGTCGAACACCGCCGCCAGAATCGGTCCCGCCACCAGTGCGGAAATAATCTGTGGCGCGGCAATGGTGAAGTTGAAAATGCCCATATAGACCCCGGTTTTACTCGGCGGCAGCGAATCGGACAGGATTGAGTAAGGCATCGCCAGAATCGCCGCCCACGCAATCCCCACACCCACCATCGGCAGCAGCAGGCCAATGGCACCGCTGGGCACGGTAACCTGGGTGATCAGCAGATTTACCTCAGTAGCCGCACCACCCTGAAACAGGGTAAAGCTCATATAACCCAGACCACCCAACAGCAGCGACAGCGCATAGGTCAACTTGCGTCCGATGCGGTTGGCGACCCGCGCCAGCACCACCGAGAAGATGGCCGCAAACAGGGAATAGGCCGCAAAGATGATACCTACCCAGTCGCCGGCAGCACCTTTGGCCGCAGCGATATGAGCCGGGATTTCACCGACCGACTCCAGGTAGTGGGAATCAAACCACTTGGCCTCCACACCCCATACATGCTGGGTGATCGCCGGCGTGGTGTAGACCCACATGATGAACAGGGAGAACCAGGAGAAGAACTGCACCACCGCCAGCTGGCGCATGGTGGTGGGCATGTTTACCAGCAGGCTGAAGAAGCCGACCAGACGCTGGGCCAGCGACTTGCGCTCCGCCAGCTCCCGCGCCACCACTTCCGCGTCGATCCCTTTATAGGCGTTGTACTCCTCCGGCGGATACTCCTTGGTGCGGAATACGGTCCACAGCACCGAGCCCAGCAGCACCGAGGCACCGATATAGAAGGCCCAGATCACCGACGGCGCCACTTCACCCCCGCGCGAGGTGTTCTCCAGGCCGATCACATTGGTAAGGATAAACGGCAGCATGGAGCCGCATACCGCGCCAATATTGATCAGCAGCGACTGTACCGAATAGCCCACAGTGCGCTGCTCCGAGGGCACCATGTCAGACACCAGTGCGCGGAACGGCTGCATGGTGACGTTGAACGCCGCATCCATCAGCGCCAGCATCACGCCACCGAACAGGATCGGCGCAATAAACGCCACCGCAATTCCGGCATTGGGCATAAACGCCATACCCAGCGCCGCGGCGATGGCACCAAACAGGATATAGGGGTTGCGGCGGCCGAAGCGGCTCCAGGTGCGGTCAGACGCAGAGCCCACAATCGGCTGCACGATCAGCCCCATCAGAGGCGCCACGATCCAGAACAGGGACAGTGAATGCAGGTCTGCCCCCAGGTCGGAGAGAATCCGGCTGGCATTGGCATTCTGCAGGGCAAAACCGAACTGCACCCCGAGAAAGCCGAGGCTGACGTTCCACACCTGCCAGAAAGGAAGTTTGGGCTGTTTTTTCATCGCTGTAACCGCCTGGTTATTGTTTGCGTCGAGCGTCGGCAACCGGTATCGGGTCGTGCGGCACTCTGGTTATGGCGGGATTCTGTCAGCCCGGACCAGTGCGGCCATCCTCCCCGCCGGGGGCGGAGGCACGTCGAACAGCCCCTCCCAAACACCGCGACGCCGTGGTCACAACCTCTCGAAAAACATCGCGATAGTCTTATAAGATCCCAAAATCGATACACAAAGAACTTAAACTGTATTTATGTACCGAAAAATGGACTCTAAATGATTATCTTGCAATATCCTCAAATAGGGACATAATCCGTAGAACTTTCGCTTATATCCCAGATATAGCACTCTATGGATCAAGGACTGAAATCCCCCGCCGCCATTGCGGAAACCCTGGGCCTGCGCCTCAAGCAGGCACGCCTGAACCGGGACCTCACCCAGCAGGAGGTAGCGGAGCGCGCCGGCCTCAGCCGCAAGGCCGTACTCAATGCGGAAAAGGGCAAGGCGCAGCTGGAAGTCGTGATCGCCATACTGCAGACCCTCGACCTCACCGCCCAGCTCGACCACTTCCTGCCACCACAGCCGCCCTCTCCCATCCAGCTCGCCAGGCTCCAGGGCAAACAGCGCCAGCGGGCTTCCGGCCAGCGCCGGCACCGGGATGGAGATAAAGATGAGGATACGGACACAGACGGAGAGCTGCCCGAATGGTGATGGAAGCCATCAACGTCGACTATTGCGACCAGAGCGGAAGGTGCCAGACCGCAGGCGCAGTCAGCTTCGATACCGAGACCGGGGTCGGCGCCTTCGAATACCACCCCGCCTTTATCGACCGCGGCATCGAACTCTCCCCCCTTAAAATGCCGCTGGCGCGGCGGATCTACAGCTTCCCGGGGCTCAGCTTTGACACCTTCCGCGGACTCCCCGGGCTGATCGCCGACTCCCTTCCCGACGACTTCGGCAACGCAGTACTGAACGCCTGGATGGCCGCCCAGGGCAAACACCCCGACGACATCAGCCCCCTGCAGCGACTGCAGTACACCGGCAAGCGCGGCATGGGCGCGCTCGAATACGCCCCCGCCACCCGTATCAGGAACCTCAACGCCACCCAGGACATCGCCATCGACGAACTGGTGGCCATCGCCCAGGAAGTACTCGACAGCCGCGCGGGCTTCCGTGTGCAGCTCGACAACGATAAGGCGGGAAACAACCGCGACGCCCATCCACAGGAAATGCTTGCGCTGCTCTCCGTCGGCATGAGCGCCGGCGGCGCCCGCCCCAAGGCAGTACTCGCCTTCAACCGGGATTTCACCCAGGTGCGCTCCGGGCAGACCGACGTGCCGGACGGCTTCACCCACTACCTGATGAAATTCGACGGCGTCAGCGAACACAGCCGCAACCAGCAGACCTTCGGCGACCCCATGGGCTTCGGTGCAATGGAATACGTCTACTACCTGATGGCCACCGCCTGCGGCATCGATATGATGCCCTGCCACCTGTTACACGAAGGTAACCGCCGGCACTTCATCACCCAGCGCTTCGACCGGGTCGGCAACCACAAGGTCCACATCCAGACCCTCAACGGCATTGCCCATGTGGACTACAAGGCTCCCGGTTCCTATTCCTACGCCGAACTGTTCGGCGTCGCCCGCCAGCTGAAACTCACCGCGATAGAAGCCGAACAACTGCTATTGCGCATGGTGTTCAATATCGTCGCCCGCAACCACGACGACCACTCGAAAAACTTCGCCTTCCTGCTCAACGAGAAAACCTGGCAATTGGCCCCCGCCTATGACCTCGCCTACAGCTACAAACCGGGGAGCAAATGGGTCAACAGCCACTGGATGAGCCTCAACGGCAAACGCGACCAGTTCACCCGCAACGATATCTACAGCCTGGAGAAGCTCAGCCCGCTGTTTGGCAGAAAGAAGATCGACGGTATTGTGGACACGGTGGTGGAGCAGGTATCGCAGTGGCGGCGACTGGCGCTTGAATACGAAGTGCCGAAAACGCTGGTTGATGAAATCGATTCGAATTTGCGGCTGGGGATATAAGTGAGTTTCGTTCGAGCCCTCAGGACAAACAATAATATTTGTGGAGTTCCGAGTGCCCGACGTAAAAAATCGCGCTCGAGGCTATGCGGGCGTCATACATCACGGAGGATAGAATGCAGAAATTGACCGGGCGGTGTCTTTGCGAGGGCATCGAGTATGAAATTTCGGGAGAGATCGGCCCCATATACAACTGCCACTGCTCCCGATGCAGACGATGGCACGGTGCGCCGTACAGAACACGCTCAACCATCAAGAAAAGCCAATTCAAATGGGTAAAAGGAGAGGAGCTGCTTTCGAAGTTCTACTCATCGCCAACCACCGCGAAAACATTCTGTTCCGTTTGCGGCTCCAGCCTGATCAGCCTCTATGATGAGGAGCCGGATAAAATTGGCTTTCCTCTTGGCGGTTTAGATCAAGCCCCAAACAATAAGATTGAAGGACACTTCTTTGTCGGTTCAAAATCACCTTGGCATGAAATCGTCGATGACTTACCACAATATGAGGAGTTTCCTGGAGCGAGAAGCACGGTAAGAGCTACAGAGTAATCTGTGCAACCACTACCCCCTATTTTATTTCCAAAAATATACAAAGTAATCTGCCTTGCATAAGGCTAAGTGAGAACGGATACGTGAAGAAGTACCTCTTAGCTGTTTTAGCGTCGTTTTCCATCGATTCTAACGCGGACACTGAAATCAGTTCGTGCCAACAGCAAGGCAAGACATACGCTGAATGCAGTCAAGAAGCTGAAAAGAAGATCATAGCGGGCACCGACAGTCTTGTAGTTAGAGATAACAACAAATTGATTCTCAAGCCTTTAAAAGCTGCAAACCCGGAAATGGAACTGGTTGATGGCGAGCTTCAATACACGCTGAAAGCCCACTATCCCGATCAGAAAATTTCGCTTATTTCCGTCTCCGGCTGGGAATATTTCACCGCATATATCTACCATCACGAGTACGGCGCTTACAGAGAGGCATTTGATGAAATACGCTTTTCGGAAGATGGTCATTTTCTGGTGGCATTCGGAGACGATATTGAAGCAGGCTTTGCTCCCAATGCGGTAGCCATATACGAACTGGGGGACTGGCCAGAATTGATGGTTCAGTTCCAGAATATGAATTTTGGTGTATCTGATGCTGCGTTTATTTCAGATACAGAGGTAAAACTGGAAATTTATTTTTTTAAAGCGGGCGTAGAAGGGTATGCCAAAGGCGAATGCAAGCTCGTCTCCAGACACGGCCTCTGGCAGTTCAAAGATGTAGATTGCGCTAAAGACGCCAGATAAACCGGCATCAATCTCATCAACCATACTGATTCGACGGGAAATTACTGTAGTGAAGTTACATTTCATCGAAAAAGCGAAAGCCTTCCAGAGAACCGATAAAGAATTGAACATCTGGAAAAGTGGGAACTGGGTTTTATCAAATGACGTCGCAGAAGCTTCCGTTGGTGGCGACATCTACTTTCATACAGAACAAGCAAAACCTTCCTATTTTGGTGGTGAAATCATTGAGGTTAGGAAGCTTCAGGAAGGACCAGATAAAGGCCGCTATGTAATTACATTTAAAATGACAATGGCCCACAAAGGTGTAAAAACCGAAAAGCAAGGCTGGGGAATGGAAAAGAAGATTATCCGCGTATAACCCCAACCAAAAACAGCAGCCGAAGTAAGATGGTAAATATCTTGTCATGAATGAAGTAACAGCTGGCGTTGAAAATATTCAAACGGTATTCGATAATTTCCCATCAAAGTACCTGTTAATGAATGGCAACATTGAGAAAAATTTGAAGTTTTTTGTTGGCATGGTACTCGAAGGATCCGTAGATGGATTTTCTTACGCGATGGATAAGAAAATCGACAACCATGAAGTCGATATGCTGGGCTTTATTAATGGCGAGAGCGTGCTAGCCATTGAGTTCAAATGCACTTTTTCTTCAGATCCAGGCGCCACCATTAAAGCAGCCAAGGATGCTTGTAAAAAGATCATAAAAACCAACGAAATAGCGTTACTTGCAAACAGCAAGAAACAAATTGTGCATTTTTTAAACCACTCTTTTCCCGCGTCCGACACATCTCTCAATCCGGAATATATCAAGCGTAAATATCCGACCGGAAATCGGCTTAGCCCCGAAGAATTAGCGAGTACTTTTAAGTCAGAGCTTGGGGAGAAATATTTTCAACATCGCATTCACTCATACCAATTTCCATCTGACGCCATTGGTTTAGACGCGCTGATAGTTGATATCACCTAACCATGCACCAATGAAGGTCGTTTCGCACTGCTTATGAGAACCGCAATTTGTTGAATTGCGAAAAAATCATGACGATAGCCATCCGAGACGGTATTCTGGGGAAAAAGAAGTAGTAAGGATTAAAATGAAAGTCTGTAAAATGTGCAAGAAGGAAATCGAGAATAAGGCCATCAAGTGCCCCTATTGCCAAAGCTACCAGGATTGGTACCGAAGCCCTCAGCTGCTATCTCTGGCTGGGCTTTTACCATTATTACTTTTATGGCTTTATTACCTAAGGCCGTTCGCTTCTGAAAACTTTATGGATTACCAGAAACAGTTTTCTTCACAACAGATCAATGTCGTTGAGGTGGAGGGGAGAAATGGTCCCTACTTCAAAATAACCTTTAAAGTTCAAAATGATACTGATCATAAATGGGGCCAAATGAGTTACGAGCTTATTGGTCGCACCGGTGGGGAAATCATTGTCGCTGAGCCCGGATCAACCTATAGCTGGGTAATCCAGCCGCATTCCAGCTCCTATCTAAGTGCTGATATTCCCGTTGTTCAGGGTATCGCCAATTGGGAGCTGGTAATCAAAGACATCAAAACCGGGAACCGCATCTAGAACTTCGAAAACTCAAAGTTGTAACTCCGTGCCTGCGCCCTATGCAGGCATGGACGTCAAGTTCACCTGTAGTTGTTCCCCGCGTATTCTTTTTTTGTAACATCAGATTTTCTGGGTAGTTAGTAACCATGAAAGCATTTTGGATCGCCTGGGGCATACTTTCATTGTCAGTATGGGGTGTCTATTTGTACCTTAACCCCTGCCTGTACGACTCGGATCGTTGCGATATATACCTGCAGGAAAAGGGGGTTTGGGAAGATTTCAGGAACCCCCAGACGATGGAAGTTCGCACCAGCTGGCTGAAAAATACCGGATACGTGCTGTATCCGTGGGAAGCCCGTGAAAGAGGGATTGAGGGCTTTGTGGTGGTATCTTTTACCATCGCGGAAAATGGCGAAATTATTGAGGGAAGTATTGCGGAAAGTAGCGGGTCTAAACTATTGGATAATTCAGCACTGGAGGCCATTTCGACATTTGAGGTGGATATTGCCGCGCTGGGGGATGTTGAATTTCCACATACCAAAAAAATGCGATTTAAGTTCAGGATGGCAATTTAGCAACGATACAGGCTAGAGGCCAATCCCAGAGGAGGCCGCTCGGACCGCCCTAACCGAGCCATGGATTATTTATAGTTAAAGCAGGTAGCATGAAAAAAATTCTGGCTTTTTTTGCCCTTCTTTCAATATCGTGCTTTGCTCATTCCGAGAAAGCCGATAAGAATCTGGAAGCTGTCGTCAGCGCCCATATTGCAGAAATCAAACACTTCTACAGTCAGCTTGATGGTGTGTGGGAGGGAGAGTTACACAGCCGCGAGCTGGAGGGGGATTATCCCGATCAAGCCTATCAACGGAAATTCCGCTTAATTATCGACAACCAGAATGTCTATATCCTGACCGATGTTGAAGGTGAATGGCGCGAGTACGCCTATGACTACAAGATCGAACGCCACGCTACCAATGCGGTAATTTTTGCCCAGGCCTCCGATGACGCGTGGGTTGAGTCCATCTCGATGGTCGCCACCCTTCAGGATATTGATCAGTTAAAGGTGCTGTGGAGCCGGGCTGTTAACAATTTCCTGGTGCAACCTGATGCCGTTGATGCCCGTGGGTTTTTCCAGGATTTCGCAGTGCTGAATAGAGTGAAAGACTAGCGAGCTCGGGTGGAATGTTTCTTCGCCAGGAATATGGTATGTCGTGCACCTTTGCCGGGGCGCTCGCGGACGGTCTTGACCTCCACCTGAAACCCTGCCTTTTTCAGCCGGCCCACATACATGGTGTCCGGCCCCGCTGACCACACAGCCAACACTCCAGTTGGCGCAAGGCTGTTGTAGATACTGCTGGTGCCCTCGACCGAGTACAGCCAGTTGTTGTCACTGTGGGTAAGCCCCTCGGGGCCGTTGTCCACATCCAGCAAAATGGCATCGTAGTTTCCGTCGCCCTTTACCAGCAGTTCGCCGACATCACCGATATGAACAACTGCGCGACTGTCATCCAGCGGACGACCGGCGCAGGTGCCCAGAGGCCCGCGGTTCCACTCCACCACCTCGGGAATCAGGTCAGCAACGATAACCTCGGCATCGGAAGGCAGCGCGTCGAGGGCGGCCGCCAGGGTGTAGCCCATGCCCATCCCACCCACAAGCACCCGTGCGTTCTTGCGGTTCGTCAGGTGGGCGCAACCAAGCACCGACAGCTGTTGTTCGCTGTGGAATCTGCGGCTGTTCATCAGTTCGCCGCGGGGGCCGGACAAACTGATGGAGAATTCCTGGTCTCGCTGGCGCAACGTGAGTACGCCGCCGTCATTGGGGATATGGGCGGTTCCGAGTTCGATCCAGGGTTTCATGGTGTAGGCTCGTAATGGGGGGCGTGATCGGGCGGGCAATGTAGCATACGTTGGTTACCTTTTCCCCTGACGCTAGAATGCCCCTCGTCTTCAAACCATATCAGCCAGCTTCCACTGTCGTTTATACCCCCAATGTCCCGAGTAATGCATGAATCGTAAAAAGAAAATCAAACAGATTTTGAAACAGAAGGCCAAAAAGGCCAACGACAAACTTAACCCCAAGCGCAAACCCCGCTATGTTTCCAAGGCTGAGCGCGCCCGGCAAGAGCAGCAAGTTGAAGATCAATAATGCACACTCCCAAAGCATCGCTGCGCACGATGCTGCTTTATATTGAACATGACCTGTGGCGACACGCGTCAAACCCGAAAAAATGATTCATGAAAGACATCGAATTTTCAAAAGAACAAAAAGAACGAATGGTGGGCAAGATTAAATCGTACTTTGCCGACGAGTTGGATCAGGAAATTGGAGGCTTCGAGGCCGAGTTCCTGATTGAATTCTTCGCCAGGGAATTGGGGCCATACTTTTACAATCGCGGAATCTTTGACGCACAACAGGTTTTCAACGAGAAAATCGACGAGGCTGGTTACATCATTCACGAACTCGAAAAACCCGAAGCTTACTAGGGCCTGTTACCACTAAATTTGGGAGATCTCATGGATAGAGAAGAACGACTCAAGTATCTGCGTATTGCACTTATTGCGTTTGGCATCATATTTATCGCCGGGGTGCCGGCGATGATGATGTTCATCTGGCCTTCCGGTTGGGGATGGACGCCATCCCAGCCAGAGTATGAACAGATGATTATGGGAATTTACGCAACTCTGGGCGTATTCCTGATTCTTGCGGCAAAGGATCCCATGGCCAATGCGAGCCTTATCTGGTTTACCGTCTGGTCGAGCATTGTGCACGGTGGGATCATGCTGGCTCAGGCAATCGCTGACAGCACCGATCGCGCGAATCTGCTGGGAGACGTTCCCGCACTGTTCCTGGTGGCGGCCGTACTCTGGTATCTGATGCCGAAGAAATCGGACACCCGCTAGCCCGGTCATCCATTTCAGCGACGTGCAAAGGCGCCAGCGGTATCAGCGCCAATGTCATTGCCGCCTATTATCACGATCACATCTTTGTTCCCGCCGCCCAGGCCAAGGCGGCGCTGAGCGCACTACAGGCACTGCGCAGCAACGGCTGAACGCCGCTCACCTGACTCCCCAGTCCACCACCTGTCGTCATCTCCCCCCGGGCCGAGGGGGATAACAGCCGCCATCGCCTTGGGCACAATCGAGAAAATAGCTGGAGGTCCGCCCGAATCCCTGAGGGACCACAAGGTCGCCGCAGGCGGTGACCGGTGCGGGTTTCCAGTACGCCGATCTACCAAAATAAAACAGCTCGACGATGAAAGAGAAAGCACACACTAAGTCTCCCGTTCTGGTGAAAGCCCTGGGCCTCGGCCTGTTCCTGGCTGGCGCGCTACAGCCGGCGGTGGCCGCAGATACCCGTGAGTACCAGCAGCACCACCTGCAGAGCGGCGCCCTGGTGATCGATACCAGCGACAGCCAGGTCACCCTGACCCCACTGAACAGCGGTGCGCTGGAAGTCCACTACCAGCGCGAAGGGCTGAAACAGCTGCCCTCCTTCGCCATCGCCCCCAACCGGAATGACGATTCCGCGCAACTCAAGTCAGATATCCACGCTCAGCTAAGCGTCTCTGACGATGCCCTGCGCTTTGCCCTGGGCGGCCTCACCGCCGTTATCCACAAGTCCCCCTTCGCGATTGAATACCAGCGCGATGGAGAAAGTCTGCTGGCGGAAGAGCACGGGTTCTTCGCCAACCAGACCATGCGCGGCTTTCGCTTTGCACTACAGGAGAGTGAAAAGCTGATCGGTGGCGGTCAGCGGGTGCTGGGTATGGATCGTCGCGGCCATCGCCTGCCGCTCTACAACAAGGCCCACTACGGCTATACCACCGAATCCGAGCAGATGTATTTCGGCCTGCCGGCGGTGATGAGCAGCAACAAGTACATCCTGCTGTTCGACAACAGTGCCACCGGCACCATGGACCTGGGCGCCAGCGAAAAGGACGTGATGCAGTTCGAGGCGGTGGCCGGGCGCAGCAGCTACATCGTGGTTGCCGGCAACAGTTATCCACAGCTGATCGAGAACTACGTGGACGTGACCGGTCGCCAGCCGATGCCGCCACGCTGGGCGCTGGGCAACTTCGCCTCCCGCTTCGGCTACCACAGTGAGCAGGAAGTGCGCGGTGTGGTGGAGAAGTTCCGCGAGGAAGATTTCCCGCTGGACGCCGTGGTGCTGGACCTCTACTGGTTCGGCCCGGATATCCAGGGCCATATGGGCAACCTGGCGTGGGACAACCATGCCTTCCCCACCCCGGTGGAGATGATGGCGGATTTCCGCGAGGACGGGGTCAACACCATTCTGGTGACCGAGCCGTTTGTACTCTCCACTTCTGAACGCTGGGACAGCGCGGTGGCCAGCAACGCGCTGGCGAAAAACCTTGCGGGCCAACCCAAGCAGTTCGATTTCTATTTCGGCAACACCGGCCTGATCGACGTGTTTTCGGAAGACGGCCGCGACTGGTTCTGGAATATCTACCGCGACCTGAAACAGCAGGGTGTCGCCGGCTGGTGGGGCGATCTGGGCGAGCCGGAAGTACATCCTTCCGATACGGTCCACGCCATCGGTATGGCGGACGAGATCCACAACGCCTACGGTCACCGCTGGGCGCAGATGCTGTTCGACAACGAACAGGCGGCAAGCCCCGATGAACGTCCGTTCATCATGATGCGCGCCGGTTTTCCGGGCTCCCAACGCTTCGGCATGATCCCCTGGACCGGCGATGTGGCGCGCAGCTGGGGTGGTCTGAAGCCTCAGGTGGAACTCGCCCTGCAAATGGGCCTGCTGGGATTCGGCTACACCCATTCCGATCTGGGCGGCTTTGCCGACGGTGAAAAATTCGACCGCGAACTGTATATCCGCTGGCTCCAATACGGCGTATTCCAGCCGGTGTACCGCCCCCACGCCCAGGAACATATCGCTCCCGAGCCGGTATTCCACGATCGCAAGACCCGCGACATTCTCCGTGAGTACGTAAAACTCCGCTACCGCCTGCTGCCCTACAACTACACCCTGGCGTTTGAGAACAGCCAGACCGGCATGCCACTGATGCGCCCGCTGTTTTTCGAGAATGAACACACGCTGGCGCTGATGGACAACAAGGATGCCTACCTGTGGGGCAATGATTTCCTGGTGGCCCCCATTACCGAGGAAGATATCGATGCGGTCAATGTACAGCTGCCCGGTGGTGTCTGGTTCGACTTCTGGAATGACAACCAGTATTCCGGTGACGCGGCGCGGGTGGAAGTGGACCTGAAAACCATTCCGGTACTGGTGCGTGCCGGTGCCTTTATCCCCAGTGTTGCGGATATGAAAGCCACCCGTGATTACTCCAGCGCTTACCTGCGTCTGGACTATTACGCCCACGCTTCGGTGCAGCAGTCCTCCGGTTATATCTATGAGGACGACGGGGTTACCGCGAATGCATTTGCCAAGGGCCAGTACGAAAAACTGCTGTTTGCCGGCGAGCGCAGCGAAGCGGGTATGACGTTCAATCTGAAGCGCCAGGGCGAAGGCTACACCGGCGCGCCGCAAAACCGTGTGATCGAGCTGGTGCTGCACAACTGGCAGCAGCTGCCCGCCAACATCACCGCAGGCGAGCAGACAATCCGCATCGTGGATCGCGTACAGCAGTTCGCGGATAACACCGCTTACTACGACAAACGCAAAAATACCCTGCAGGTGAAATTCCACTGGAACGGCGAGCCACTCAGCGTCTCCGTAAACCACTAAGCCAAAAACGAAGTACCCGTAGGAGCCTGCCTGCAGGCGAACAGCTGCGGGCTCTGCAGTAACCCCAGTTCGCCTGCAGGCAGGCTCCTACAGAAATGTTGCACTCAGAACTTATGAAAAAATTTGCCCAGTTACTTCTAGCCTCGGCCATCGCCGCCGGCGCCCTGACCGCCTGCGACAGCCACACGTCAACAGCCAAAGAAAACCCGCCCGAAACCGTTGCCCAGGCTTCCGCCGGCAAACCGGTGATCTACCAGGTTCTGCCACGTCTGTTCGGCAACACCAACAGCACCAACAAGCCCTGGGGCACCGTGGAAGAAAACGGTGTGGGCAAGTTCAACGACTTTACCCCCGAAGCCCTGGCCGGAATCCGCGCGCTGGGTGCGAATTACATCTGGTACACCGGCTCTCTGCACCACGGCGTCGTGCGGGATTACACCGACATCGGCATCAGCAATGACGACCCGGATGTGATCAAGGGGCGCGCCGGTTCCCCCTATGCGGTGAAGGACTACTACACCGTCAACCCGGACCTGGCAGAAGACCCGGCCAGGCGCCTGGAGGAATTCAAGGCATTGATCGAGCGCTCCCACGCCGCCGGTCTCAAGGTCATCATCGATATCGTGCCCAACCACGTCGCACGCAATTACCAGTCCCTCGCCAAGCCGGAGGGGGTGCGTGACTTCGGCGCCGACGATGACACCAGCGTGGCTTACGCCCGCGACAACAATTTCTATTACGTGCCCGGACAACCCTTCCTGGTTCCCGAAGCCGAGGGCGGCTACCAGCCCCTAAACGGCGAACCCCACCCACTGGTGGATGGCCTGTTCAGCGAAGTGCCCGCCAAATGGACCGGCAACGGCAGCCGCGCCGCACAACCCAAGCACGACGACTGGTATGAAACCGTCAAAATCAATTTCGGCGTGCGCCCGGATGGCAGCCACGACTTCCCCGAATTGCCGGCGGACTACGCGCACAAAGACTACCGCGCTCACGCCGCCTTCTGGGCCGACAAGGAAGTACCGGACAGCTGGAAGAAATTCCGCCAGATTACCGACTACTGGCTCGACTTCGGCGTGGACGGCTTCCGCTACGATATGGCCGGTATGGTGCCGGTGGCCTTCTGGAGCTACCTCAACTCCGGCATCAAAATGCAGAACCCCGACGCACTGCTGCTGGCGGAAATCTACCAGCCGGACCTGTACCGGGATTATGTGCGTCTGGGCAAGATGGATTACCTCTATGACAAGGTGGGCACCTACGACGCCATCCGCGCGGTGATGGAACACAAGGCCGGTACCGACCCACTGGTTGGCATCCAGCAAAGCCTGAACGGCATCGAAGACCATATGCTGCGCTTCCTGGAAAACCACGATGAGCAGCGCATCGCCAGCCCGGAATTTGCCAGCAGCCCCCGCGCCGGTATTCCCGCGATGATCGTATCCGCCACCATCAGCGGTGCCCCCACCCTCGTTTACTTCGGCCAGGAACTGGGGGAACCCGGCTACGGCGACGCCGGTTTCGGCAAAAGCAGCCGCACCACCATCTTCGATTACTGGTCCGTGCCCAGTATCCGGCGCTGGAACAACGACGGCGCCTTTAACAGCGAAAAGCTCAACGCAGAAGAAATCGCTCTGCGGGACTTTTACCGCAGGCTGCTGAATTTCACCCGCACAAGCGCCGCGCTGCGGGGCGAATACCGCGACCTGCACGCCTTCAATCGCGCAAATGGTGAAGGCTACGGCGACCGGCTGTTCAGCTTCGTCCGCTGGCAAGGCGACGAAAAACTGCTGGTAATCGCCAACTTCGCGGACAGTGACAGCAACCTTACCCTGCAGCTTCCCGCGGAACTGGTTCAGACGTGGCAATTGCGGCCGGGTAAGTACACCCTAACTAACCAGCTGCAATCGGGCAGCGTTGAATTGAATATCGACAATGATCTGGGTGGAGCAGTCGAGCTCACCCTGCCTGCGCTCTCCGGTCAGGTCCTGCAACTGGCCAACTGATCCCCATCTACAGCGCTTTTGCCTACCGGCAAGGGCGCTGTATCCGAAACCTTCGTCACCTGATACTGTCCTAGACCTCATAGTCAGTGCATTACACTGACTTTTTAGGGATCAACGGGAGGAGCAGGCAGATGGGCAACAGTATTCGCGATTGGCTGGTGGCGTTGCTGGTGGTGGCAGCGGTCATTTTCGGTATTTACTGGTTTGCGCTCCGCGAAGCACCCAAGCCGGAAATTCCCGCCCCAGTCACCGAACCCGCACCGGAAACCGTCCCATCCGTCGATATCGAACAGCCGGCAGAGGCGGAAATTCCCCCCGCACCGGAACCCGCCCCTCCCGCAGAGCCCCCACGACAACTCCCCGCCCTCGATGACAGCGACAAGGAGGCCCGCGCCGATATCGCCAGTCTGTCCAGCGGACAGGAACTGGCGGAATGGGTAGAGCCGCAGGAAGTGGTGCGCAAATGGGTGGCCGCGGTAAATACCGCCACCAAGGGCGACCTGATGCACAAGAACCGCCCCTTCCCCAATCTGAAGGGCGGCATCATCGTCAAGGAATTGGAAATCCGCCCGGACGGCGCCAAGGTGTACGTACTTTCCCAGGAAAACTACCAGCGCTACGACAAACCAGTGCGCCTGCTGGCCATGGTGGATACCGACAAGGCGGTCGGCCTCTACCAATTCTGGTACCCGCGCCTGAAACAGGCCTATGGCGAGCTCGGCCTTAAGAACAAGAACTTCCACGCGGCGGTGCTCGCCGCCATCGATCAGGTACTTGCCGCGCCGGACATCGAAGGTCCGATCAAACTGGTGCGCCCTACGGTGTACTACAAATTTGAAGACCCGCAGTTGGAAAAAATGCCCGGCCTACACAAGCTGATGATCCGCATCGGACCGGACAATGCCGCGCGGGTAAAAGAAAAACTGCGCGAACTGAAGGCCAGCCTGCAGAATCTGCCTAGCGACGGATAGCGCCGTTAAATAATTGGAAACACGCCGGTGGCATTTCGTCACCGGCACAGGTTCAGGGTTCAGAAATACTCGTATTCCAGCAGCAGCCGCACGGACTGATCAGGGCTTTCACTGGTCAGCCCCTGAATAATTCCCACTTCCCAGCG
This sequence comes from Microbulbifer bruguierae, assembly GCF_029869925.1. Taxonomy (NCBI): domain Bacteria; kingdom Pseudomonadati; phylum Pseudomonadota; class Gammaproteobacteria; order Cellvibrionales; family Microbulbiferaceae; genus Microbulbifer; species Microbulbifer bruguierae. Next base: position 2,128,751 of record NZ_CP118605.1, read on the forward strand.
CAACTGGCGACCACCGTCAAAGCGCCTGGCTCCCAGGACCACCGGTCCGATGCCTAGCAGATCTTCCGCTGCATACAGCTCTAGTGCCGGCTCAAACACCTGGGACCAACGATAGCGCGCTTGCGCCCGCAGCCCGGTTTCAAACTCGTCACTCACACTCCCCCATTCGTAGGCGAGAGAAAGGTTGGCGGTGCCGGTCCAGCGCCCCCACTCGCGGGCACTGATCAGCGTAGCCACCGCTTCCCACTGATTAGTAGAAAATTCCCGCTCCAGTTCAAACAGCATGCCCCAGTCTGCGGCGTATTCACCCTGCTCGCTCAGCTGCCATTTAGCCTCGAGCTCCAGCGCCTCGACGTCCAGGTCCCGCTCCTGACTTTTTTTTCCGATCGCATAAACTTCCCCAAACCAGCGGTCGGAAAAACCGTAGCCGATGCCCAGGCGATGCAGCCAGAGATCGTCAAGATCGTCCTCGTCGGAATCCCGGGTTCCCACCGTGCGCCATTCAATTTCCGTTTCCAGCGGCTGAACATAGGGGTCATAAACCCGGTCGACCAGATTGCCATCGGCAAGTACCGGAAGACTCGGTAATACAAGCGCTATGCAAATCGCCTTACGCGAATTCATTGGAGGACTCCCTTTCCGGCAGGCCGCGCCTGAACCAGGTCGCGGATAAAAGAAAGGCCATCAGCAACAGACCCAAAACATAGGCAGCGACGGCGATCGGGGTTGGCGTTGCCTCATAGCCCAATAGCGCATAACACAGCTGCCCCATCAGGGAGTTTTCTGACAACAGTGCCGAGGTATCCCACAGCGGGGTTTGCGCGGGCAGCCAGTCTGCCTGTTCCAGCAACTGGGTCGCCTGCAGGCACAGCCCTGCGGCCACCAGGGTGAGAAGTACCAGTGCAACGAGCAGGCGGCGTCTTTGAGGCAAACCTACCAGCAGGTAATAAAACAGTGCGCCGATACTGAAGCCGATACCGGCACCGATCAACGCCCCCGACAGCACACTTTGCAGCAAATCGCTCTGGTGCCGGAACGCGATCATATACACGAAGACTTCCGACCCCTCCCGCAAGGTTGCCAGTGCCACCGCAAATACCATGCACCACTGCAACAATGCGCGATATTGCTGCCTGCCACCGCGATTGTTGATCAGCAGAATGCCGATCAACAGCAGCAACCCGTAAATGGCAAACTGCATCGCCGCGTTCAGCAGCTCCTGCCCCATCCCGTCAAAGGTTTCAGAAACCGCGCCAATAGCGGCGCCGTAGGCAATGGACCCGAGAATTCCCCCGGTCAGCGCGATAAATATCCAGCGTGACTTCAATCCCAGGTAGTGCGTCATGGCAAGCAGAATACTGAGCAGGAGTGCTGCTTCCAGCACTTCGCGCAGCACCAGGATGACACTGGTCAGTAGCATGATGGCTTTCTCCCGGTCATCATTGCGCAATCACCTTGCCCTGTGCCGTTTTCGGATTGAACTCCCCAAAAAATGGGTACTCTCCAGGAGCCAGCGGCCCGATAAAAATAATGGCTTTCTGCCCCCCCATAATGACTTTCTCGCGATTGAGTTCATAACTTTCGAATTCTTCGGGTGTGGCATCGCGGTTAATTACAATCAGTTTTATCTTGGTATTCGCGGGCACCTTGAGCACCGACGGGTAAAACAGGTGGTCGCGGATCTCGAGTTGTATTTCCGGATGCGCAGCGCTGGCCGGCAGCGCCGGCATCCACACGGAAACAACCCCGGTAATACTGGCGATCAAACGGTTACGAAAGCGCGCGTTCATCTTCGACATTCTCATTGGTTATTTCACGCGTTGTTCTTTCCAGTGAAGGGAAGCGCACCACGACCAACAGTCCCGGTGCCTGCGCACGGCCAAGGGGAGAAGGTCCAAGAGTGATCTGCGCCTGATGCAGTTCGGCAATATGGTGCACGATGGAAAGTCCCAGCCCACAACCGGACACCCGACTTTCATGGCGGTCGCCACCCACGCGGTAAAACCGCTCAAAAACCCGCTCGCGCTCCGCGGTGGAAATACCCGGGCCGGAATCCGCCACCTGTAACACCACAGCATTTTCCAGCACACGCACATCGACCGCGATCCGGCCACTTTCGGGGGTATATTTACCGGCATTGTTGAGCAGGTTCTGCAGCAGCAACACCAGCGCGAACTGGTCGCCAAGGATATAAGCAGCCTCCCCACCCAATTCAATTTCCTGCGCGCGGCGGGCAAATGTCGGATACGAGTCTGCAATGACATCCCGTGCCAGGCGGTGCAGATCGATGGGTTCAAAGCGCGCCGGGTAATGCTCCGGCGTCATACGGAACAGGTTGAGCATCTGTTCTACCAGATGCGACATACGCGCGATGCTGTTCTGCAGTTGCAGCAGGGACTGCTGGGTTTCCCCACTATTTTTCGCTAACAAGTTGGCCAGATTGTCCGCATGTACCTGTATCGCAGCAATGGGCGTGCGCAGTTCGTGGGCGGCGTCAGCGGAGAAGCGTCGCTCCCGGTCAAAGGAGGCCTGCAGGCGTTCGAGCAGCGCATTGGTGGAGCGCACCAGTGGCAACAGTTCTTCCGGCGGCGATGACAGGGCCAGCGGCGTCAGATCCTCAGCGCGCTTGCGACGTAACTCGTCCGCCAGCTGTCGCAGGCTGTTCAGGCCGCGGCCCACCACCAGCCAGATCAACAAGCCGGCAACCGGCAGTCCCAACAGGATCGGCACTACCGACTGCAGCACCACCTCATCCGCCAGGCGAAAGCGCAGGTCGACCCGTTCCGCCACACGGATCGAGCGGCCGTCGTCACCGGTGTGCCGATATACCCGCCAGCGAAACCCGGAAAAATTTTCCTCGCTGAATCCCGCCTTCCCTTCACCGATGGGCGTCACGGGGGCATTGTCCGAGCGCATCAGTATCTTGCCGTCACGGGACCAGACCTGAAACGCCTGCAGGTCGTTTTCATTCACCACCAGTGACGCAGCCCGATTGACCGGCATCGCCGCCAGCAATCTGGCAGTACCGAGAATCTGGCGATCGAACAGACGCTCCGCCTCCGCCATACTCGCGCGATAACCGTGCAGTGCGGCGACAAAGTTCACCAGGGTGATGGTGGATAGCAGCGCAATCAGCAGGAATATTCGGATTGACTTCAACGCGCCGGCCCCAGCTTGTAGCCGACGCCACGGATAGTCTGAATCAAATCGGTACTGATTTTTTTACGCAGGTTGTGAATGTGCACATCCACGGTATTGCTCGCAACCGACTCGCCCCAGCTGTACAGCTTGTCCTCAAGCTGTTCGCGGCTGAGGATATGTCCGGGGCGCTCCGCCAGTGCGCGCAACAGGCTGAATTCCCGGCGCGAAAGCCGCACCGGATTTCCCGCGTAATGAACGGTGTGCGTCGCCAGATTGATGACCACGTCACCGATGATGACTTCGGCAGAACCGCCACTGGCGCCGCGGCGTTCCAGCGCGCGCAAGCGCGCCAGCAGCTCGTCCACCGCAAACGGCTTGGTGAGGTAATCATCGGCACCGGCATCCAGCCCCTGCACTTTTGACGGCAGGTCGTCGCGAGCAGTCAGGATAAGCACCGGCGTTTTTATCTGGCGCCCGCGCAGGGCCTTGAGTACCCCGAGTCCGTCCATGTCCGGCAGGCCCAGGTCGAGCACCAGAAGGTCCGGCTGCGCGGCCACGGCAAGCGCAACGCCCTTACTGCCAGACGGGGTGTGATCGACGGCATAGCCGGCGTGGCGCAATGCCGTGGCAATCCCTTCTGCCAGGGACTGGTCGTCTTCAATCAACAGTATCCGCATACTTCCCCGCCGGTTTACTCCACCGGCTCAGTGGAGTTTCTGCCGAATTTTCGCCTGCAGTTGCTTGATCTGGCCAAGGCGTCCTTCACTGGCCACCGGGCGGTTCATGTCTTCGGGACCATGCTCGGCGCGATCGGCAAAGGTAAGCGCCTCGGTATACTGCTTCTGCTGAAACAGATAATCGGCATAAAAATAATTGGCATCCATGTCATCGGCGCCGTATTCCAGCCCCTTTAACAGGAAGGTCTGTGCCTTTTTATCATCACCGAAACCAATCGGCCAGCCGGGCACCTGGTAATACAGCGAACCGAGGCTGGTATAGGCCGCGCCGTCCAGTACGCTGCCGTCCAGTGCAATGGCATGCTCCAGGTCGGCCTTGGCCGCTTTCACGATAGGCAGCGCCCCCAACCCGCCTTTGGCACCGGCATGGGAGGCGTGAACGATGCCACTCCAGGTCCACACCGCGGCATTGTCGGGATAGCGCACCGTCAATGCGCGGGCTTTTTCCGACAATACCCCTAGCTTTTCCGCACGCTGTTTTTCCGGTGTCAGGTACTGGATCTGCGCCCAATCGCGCTGCAGATCGTGTAGGTCCTGCTCGGCAGTCTGCGCAAAGGACGGCATCGCCAGCGCACTGATCCAAAAGAACAGACACAACAGCAGGCTGCGCAGATGGGTGCTGGCCTTTCCTTGGATTGCAGTGGACAGAGTATTCATCAAGTTTCTCCCTATGGATGGTTTTGCTCGGCGAAGCGGCGAATCACCGGCATTTTCTTTACCAGTGCACTGTCGACCAGCGACGGTAATACGGCATTGATCTTGATAAACAGGCGCTCAGGCCAGCCCATAAAGCGGCGCGCGCTGCGTCCGCCCTCGAGCAGTGCCAGACATTGTTTGGCGACCAGTGTTGGGGAGTCCGAACGGTTGCCCAGCGCACGGTTGAGCTCTACCACCGCGTCGGTATTCAGGGATGTGTCCACGGCGCGGGGCGCGAGATAGTGGACCTTGACCCGGCTGTCTCCGAGCTCACGGCGCAGCGCTTCGGTAAACCCGTGCAGGCCAGACTTGCTGGCCCCGTAGATGCTGAAACCCGGGTGACCGATATGCCCAAACGCCGAGCCAATATTGATCACCGCACCCCGTGGACTGCGCAGCAACAGTGGCAACAGGTCGCGGGTCAGTGCCATGGGTGCCAGTAAATTGGTTTCCAGTATCGCGCGCATGGCGGTATCGTCGGTGTCGGCGAGCAGTGCAAAGCGGGCAACACCAGCGTTATTGATCAGCACGTCCACACCACTGGAAAGCGAATGACAGGTGCGAATCAATTCACAGCGCTGTTGCGCATCGCACAGGTCCGCCGGTAACACCAGGTGCCGGTGAGCTTCGGGTAGTTCGCTGCGCAATTGTTCAAGTACACGCTCGCTACGGCCCTGCAGCAGCAAACTGTGTCCGCGTACGGCAAGACTGTGGGCCAGGGCATTGCCGATGCCGCCGCTGGCACCGGTCAGTAAAATAGTGCGTGTTTTATCGGTGTTCTCCATGATCAGGCGACCTCGGCGATCGCACTGACCGCGGCGACTTCGCGGAATATGCCTGCATACAGGCGATAAATGGCCCGCGCACCATGCACAATCGCGCGCTGGTCTTCTGCATCGTCAATCTTGTTCATCAGCCCCTGGAAAAATTCCACGTGCCCTACATCCAGGGCGCCGTGGGAGCGCAGGTAGCTGAACGCGCTACTCGGTAAATCCAGTGATTTCTGAATCGCGCCCGCCGCCAGATCCGCGAGCTTTATGCTGGTGCCCTCGAGTACATGCACCATGCCGAAAAAACCGAGGGGGTTACCGCGGGCGATGGTGTCGTAGGCATAGGCCACCATCAATTCGGTACTGAAATTTGGTTTGCTGCGCCGCACCGCTTCCGCATCCGCACCACAGGCAGCGATGTCATTCAGAACCCACTCCTGATGGCCGGTTTCTTCCTCGATATATTCCGCGAGTGCCACTCGCAACCACTCCTGCCGGTCCGTAAGGCGGCTGCCACAAGCCATCATCAGCGGGACGGTATGTTTGACGTGGTGATAGGCCTGAGACAGAAATCCGACATATTCCTCGAGCGTGATTTCGCCACGGGCACCCCGCTGGATCACCGGCAGGCTGAGCAGCTGCTGTCGCTCGGGTTCGGTCTCACGCTGTAACTGGTCGAAGAAATTCATTGGGTAACTCCTGGATTTGGCGCACCAGCAGCGAGGGCGGGTGACGAAGGGGAACTGGTTTTCGGCGGGATTCGATAGAGGTTTTCGATGATCTGCGCATAGCGCCTGGCAATAGGATCGCGACGTGGGCGACCATTGGCGGTAAGCAGGCCACCGGAAAATGTGAGCGGCTCAGGCAACAACGCCCAGTGCTGGATACGGGCGTAATCCGGCAGCCCACCGTTGACCGTTGCGATCCAGTCGTCGATTTGCCGTATATCGGTATCGGGGCGAACGAACAGCAGCGCACTGCAATAAGGACGAGCATCCCCGACCACCACACACTGCAGGATCTGCTGTGAACGCAGTAATTCGCTCTCGATCCACTCCGGCGAAATGTTGCGGCCATAGGTACTGATCAGGATATTTTTCTTGCGCCCGGTAATGTGCAGGAAGCCATCGCTATCCCGGGATCCCAGGTCGCCCGTGGCCAGCCATCCATCTTCGCAGCCATCACCGTCGTCACTGCCACCACCTTCGGCGCTGTCAGGCTGCGTGCCCAGGTATCCGAGGTAACGCGGGCCCCGCACCACCACCTCGCCATTTCGCAACGAGATCTCGCAGTGCGGCAGCGGTTTGCCCGCGGTACCCTCGCGCACGGCACCGGGCAGATTCAGCGCCACCACCGAACCGCATTCGGAAAGACCGTAGCCCTCGTACACCGGCAACCCCATGAGGGTCGCTTCCCGCAGCAGCTCGGCGGATACCTTGCCACCACCCACAGCCACGAAGCGCAACGAGACAGGTGGTTGCCAACCGGAGTTATCCACCTGCTCCAGCAGCGACTTCAGGATCTGTGGCAACAGGATCAGGCTGTCCGGCTGGTGCTCGTCGATACAGGCGCACAGGCGCGGCATATCCAGTTGCGAGCTGCCGGAGAAACCCAGTCGCTCCAGACCCGGCACCAGCGCGGTACCGCCCAGCAGCCAGCAGGTGTAGGCGCCGGCAACGTTTTCCAGCAGGGTCGCCAGCGGCAGCAGGCACATATGGGTGGCGCAGCGCAGGGGCGCGAGACACTCCGCCAGTGCTTCGGCGGTGGCGAACTGGGTCGCATTGGAGAGACACACCCCCCTCGGGGTCCCGGTGGAGCCAGAGGTGAAGGTGATCTTGGCAGTTTCCGCTGGCAGTTTTGCCGGCTGGACCTGACTGCACGGCAGCAGGGTCATGCCGGCGAACGCCTCGGCCGGGCCAAATCCCGGCGCGTCGGCAAAATAATCGGGCATGTCGGTCAGCAGCGCCTGCAAGCCGCTGGTAACGAGAGTGTGCAGAAGCTGTTGTGGCGAGAAGAATCCGGGCAGCGGAACCAGGGTCACTCCCGCCAACTGGCAGGCGAGATCCACCAACAGCCAGCGGGGACCGTTGTTGGCGAACAGGCCGACCACTTGCAGGTCACGGCGAGTTATCGCTTCGGCAATAGCCGTCACTTCCTGCATCAATTCGCCGTAGGTAAATCCCTCGTGGTCGCCAAGCAGTGCCGCGCGCCCGGGATAGGTTTCGGCCGTAGCGCGCAGGCTCTGCAACAGCGGGGAATGGGCATGCGGGTTATCCGTCATACACCGGCCTCCATCCACTGGCGGGCGAACGCCGTTGCCTGGGGACGGCACACCGCCAGCAGCTCGCTGATCAGCGGGCGCTCCAGGCGCCGCTCGCGCTCGGCTTTCACGTTGATCGCAACCACCGCCGGGCGCGTATTGTAGTAACTGCCCCAGTCTGCCAGCTCGGCCCCAAGCCGGGAGCCGTCCGCGCGACACAGAAACAACTGGTTGTCGGTCAGTTTCTGCAGCAGGTGCTGCACTTCCGGCGTAGCGGTGAAGATGGCCCAGGTGAGGTCTGCCGCCGCAAATAATTCCGCCAGCATCAGGAACAGCAGGCGGCTGCCACCGCGCGCGGTCGCCACCAGATTGCCGATTTCGACGATATCGGCGCGGTCTACCGGAACCCCCGCGCAGGCCTCCAGCAGGGATTCCAACGGCTCGTCGAAATACTGTTCCAGGAACAGCGGCTCGCGGGCCGCCTGGCGCAGCCCCAGTACCCCATCTATCTGCTGGCCATGACCGTAAGAAAGCAGCCAGGGCATAAAGTGCTGCAGCCTGGCGCCATAGACCTGCTGGAACTGCCGGGCAATATAGGTTTCTACCGTTGTGCGCGCAGCGTCCTCATCACCACTGAACTGAAATGTTAGCGGTGGGCTGGTCTCGCTGTCCTCTGCCCTGTCGCCACTAGCGGCATAAGGCTGGCGCGCCACGGGTTCACCACCCAAAACCTCTGTGCGGCCAGCGTAACCGCCGGCCAGTCCCCGGAGCTCAAATGCATACGGCGTGCGGATATCCACTGCCATTTCCCTTTCTCCTGATAGAAATCGGATACAGGCAGTCTACGGGGGCTAAATTAAGGCAAACTTAAGACTTCCAACCTGGCGCAAGATGTCACGGGTGAATTACGGCGCGGCAATGCACCACGCAAACGGGTGTCATTTGTCTGCAAACGAAAAATCCATACTTTTCAGGCTTTTACTTCATCAATTCCCCATATCAGCCAGGGCAAAATTCCTTGCGTACCTACCAAATATCGCAGACCATCGTCTGGTTACGTCCGGGACATGACCGTTCTGGCGATCAGCAATATAAAAAAGAAATCTAAAAACAGGCGCCACGCAAAATAACTCTACATCAGCCCAGGGAAAGCTACTGATGGGGAAATTACCAAGCGGTACCTTCAGATTTAAACTCGGATATACATTTTGCATTTCCGCACTAGTCTCGACGCTCCTCACTGCCTGTGGAGGCGGTAGCTCCGGAGGTGGCAACAGCACAGGGAGCAGTTCCGGTGGCAGCAGCTCTGGAGGCAGCAGTTCCGGAGGTAATAGCGCCCCCAGTATCAGCAGCCTCGTCCTTGATCCGGTCGACGCCTATGCAAACACCCACCTGACCGCACAGCTTTCCGCCAGCGATCCCGATGGGGACACGTTAATAGAAAGCTACGCCTGGTATCTCAACGGCGAACTACTGGAAGACGAACATAGCCGGCATTTGAATAGCCAGTATTTCTCGTACAGCGATCAACTCCGGGTAAAGGCAACGGTTACCGACCCGGGCGGTTTATCCGCCGAGCGTGAAGCGACCACGGTAATCAAGAACTCCCCGCCCACGATCAGCATCGCCTCCCTTTCACCAAATCCCGCCTACACCAACACGCCATTGAGTCTGGTATTGTCCGCCATCGACCCCGATCAACAGGAACTGACCACAACCTATCACTGGTCCGTTAACGATGTGGCTGTTGATGGCTTTGACGGCGCAACCCTGCCCGCCGAGTACTTCGTTAAAGGAGACAACGTCAGTGTTCAGGTTGAAGTCAGCGATGGGCAGCTATCGGCAAGTGAAACCCTTGCACTGACCATCAGCGATGCCCCGCCGTCCTTTTATATTTCTGGCGCTCCGGACACAGCAGAATATGGGGTTCCGGTGACTTTCACCGTCGGCGCGGAAGACCCGGACGGTGAAGAAGTAGCGTTTGAATTTATTGCCGGCCCGAACGGAATGAATGTCGATGAGGACGGCATCGTCACCTGGACACCCACCGGGCCCATGTTTGATACGCGACAGGATGTGTACTGGAAAATGTCCCTGGAGCAGTATGGTGTTTCAGAGTTCTTCACCGGCACCATCACCGTTGTCGATGAGGACCGCCTTCCCCCGATTTCACGTAGTGGTCTTGTCTTTGAAAATACGAGCTGGCAGAGCTTCGCGGCTGGTGACTTTTCCGGAAATGGGAGCCGGGAATTGCTCGTCGCGGATAACGCCCAAAGTCTGTATACCATTGCGTTCGATGGCAGCGGATACCAGCAAAACTGGATGTATCCATTCATTCTCGAACAGGGTGGAAAAATCAGCTGCGTTACGAGCGGCGATATCGATAATGACCAGATTGATGAAATTTTTGTCGGCATCAACAATTCACAAAACTTTGGCAATGAAGACAGCACCAGGATACTGATTCTCGACGGTAAAAGTCGCCGTGTGCGCGACACCATCGATATCCAGGCATCCCTGGTCACCGCCATTCGTATTGCCGACGTCAACAATGATGATCAAAAAGAAATTATTTCTCTGGTCAGAATCGATCTTTATGGCGACGATGAACACAGAGTGGAGGTTCGCAATTCAGCAGACTTTGGTGTGTTGTGGCGGTCTTCCGCGCTTGCGGAACAGCAAGACATTGCGGTAGGTGATATCGATGGCGATGAGATAAACGAACTGGTGTTACCGGGAGGGTATGTTTTCGGTTTCAACGGCAGCCAGTTTGCCAATGAATGGTTGTATGGGGATGGATTTGGTTACCAGGTAAAAACGACAGATATAGATGGTGATCAAATCGATGAAATTGTGGGAAATTCCAATAGTAGCTCCAGTCCTGGCCTGATCGTTTACGACGCCGTCAACAAATCGATAAAAGGACAGATATCGGGAAAATATTCGGATTTCGCAGCTTCCGATGTGGATGGCGATAACCGCTCGGAAATACTTGCCATTCCATACAGTGCATACAAGTCGACGCTCTATTCGTTCGATACAAATACCACATCAGGTTTTTCTATCAATTGGGAACTGAGTATCCCACGCGGAGCAAACAGGGGACTGATCGCCGAACTGGATGGCGACGGGAAGTATGAGTACGTCATGATTGATAGCGATGACTCTCTCCTGACCGTCGCGGGAGAAAACCCAGAAATAGAGGTTGAATGGCAAAACGCGCACCTCTACAAAATCGCCCGTTCCTTTCGCGGGGGAGAGCAGATGCAATTCAACGGAAAAGGAAATCGGCTGGTCTTCTTTGCCGAAGCGAGATCCAGCACGGAAACGGAAACAATGCTAGGGGTCAGAGCTATTCAGATGGATCCTCAGGGCGGGGGACTTGAATGGTCCACTCCACTGGCTAACTGGCTTTCCAGCTATTCTGATAGTGAGCTGGTCGACCTCGGAGTGGACGGAAATCCAGAACTCTATGTTCTGAGTGATCAGACCCTTTCTCTATACGACTTCTTTTCCAATTCCATTGTGTGGAGCAGATCCGAGTATGGCCAAGGCGTCGCCAAGGGAAGGCTCGACGACGATCATGAAGATGTATTGGCGTTTCTTTCAGAACGCGGCGACATACGTGTCTATGCTTCAGGAGGTCAGACTCTCCTGTCTGAGGTTGCTGGCGAAGCCGGCAAAAACATCCTGATAGCTGATTTGGACGGCGACCGGACCGGCGAAATCATTACCACAAGTAATCAGATTATCTCTCGATACCTATTGGTCGATGGCAGCCTTACACTGGTGCAACAACAGACCATGGAGAATATTGCACCAGCACTGGCGGAGCCAGAATATGTCGGCGATCTGCAGGAGTCCTATATCAATACCCTCACCACGGGCGATCTGGAAGGTGACGGCAAGCAAGAACTGGTTTTTACCGCCACCTATTTCCCCGAATACACCTGGCTAGTGGTTCTCAACCACGACTTGTCGCCGCGCACTGCATACCGGTTTTATGGGGACATAGGAAATGTGCAAGTACAGAATTATGGGACTGGCCGCCGAAATTTACTGATCAGCAGCAGTACCGACCTCCTCAACTACACACATAGCCAGATTCTGGAAATCGCGCCGGACTCATTCACAGAGGTATCCAAGTCACCTTACCTTCCCCTTACGATAAGGCATCATGGTATGCAGTTTGTCGATACAAATAATGATGGCATTCCCGAGCTGAGCTACAGCACATACCAATCAATGAACGTGACACGTTGACTGCGATTTCGAAACAAAAAAAAGCCGGTATCAGGCCATAGCTGATACCGGCGAATCTTTCGACGAAGAAAGAGAAGGGTCACATGCGGTCGATGATTACCGCAGTATTCAGATGTAAACCAACATCCAAATTCATAGAATCCATAGCGCTTAGCGCGCGCTCATTTGCTGGTTGGCGGGGGATCCCAGCAGCAGAATGTCAAACTGGGTATCAAACGCCAGCATCCCGTTTTCAACTCTGGCTTCAGCACCGGAGTAGTAGTCCTTCACCAGAGCGCCTTCGGCAAAGACACCTTCCGCGGAAAGGGTTTTGCGACCCGCCGGCAGATCCAGTGCCACCATCACACGATCGTCCTCAAGTGTGCGGGAGAAAACGTACGGCGTGTCACTCAGCTTCTGGTGCACACCGGCACCCACGGCAAAGTGCGCGCGGCGGAACTGGCCCAGCTTCTGCCAGTGGCTGAGAATTTCCTGGGTCTGTGTCTGCTGCAGGCTTGCCCAGTCCATCGGCACGCGCATCGACGCATCGCCATAGGCCTGTTCATCGATCATCGGCCGTGCCACTTCGTCGCCGTAGTAAATCTGTGCGGCGCCGGGGGCGAGCATGAGTTTCAGTGCGGCACTTTTGACCTGCTTGCGCTCGCGGTCAAAAGAGTGGTGATCGTCGTGGGAACCCAGGTAGTTCAGTACGGAAACGCCCTGCAGTTCACCCTCATGCAGGGTGCCGGAGTACTGACTGAAAATGGTCTCCATGTCCTGAGCCGCATGGGCAGCGAAGCCCATATTGATCAGGCTGTCGAATCCATAATTGAAGAAATCCACCTTGCGGTCGCCGTAATCGTAGAAACGGCCCTCGCTGTTGGCGAAATTGTTGATGCCATAGTGATACACCTCGCCGACCATAAAGAATTCGCGGTCGTCGAGCTTCTCACTGGCATGAGCCGCCTTCCACTCGGCGAGGGCGAGGCTGGCTTCTTTCTTCAACACTGCCCAGATTTCCGGCTCGGTGTGTTTCACCGTATCCACGCGGAAGCCATCCACGCCGTACTCGCGCACCCAGTCGGTGAGCCATTTGACGATGTAATATTTCGGCGCGCGCGGATAGCCGGTGCGCGCGAAGAAGGCGTCCAGTTCGGCGACTTCCTGTTCCAGGCGGCCCTCGCGCTGCCACTTTTCCGTCAGCTGCGGTGGCAGTGCTACAGGCTCCTCACTCTCGGTGAGGATATCCGGCAGGTTGTTGGTCAGGGCGCACTGCACATTCTGGGCAAAGCTGCTCCAGTCGCACTGGGGGTTGGTACGTACCCAGTCTGACGGCCACAGGGGGTCTTCACTGGTCACCGGGCCGGTATGGTTGATGATCACGTCCATCAGAACCCGCACGCCCTTTTTGTGGGCGACATCAATCAATTCTGCCAGGTCCGCCTCGCTACCCAAGTTGGCGTCTACCGCGGTCCAGTCTTTGGGCCAGTAGCCGTGGAAGGCATAGGTGCGTTTGTCGCCCTCATCAAAGCCGTGCACATTTTCCACCACCGGCGACATCCAGATGGCATCGACACCCAGATCGGTGAAGTAGCCCTCATCCAGCTTCTGGATAACCCCGCGCAGGTCGCCGCCATGAAATCCCCGCATATAAGCCGCATCGGCCTGGCGTCCGTAGGAGAGATCATTGCCCGGGTTACCGTTGTGGAAGCGGTCCGGGAGCATGAAATAGACCGTGGCGTTACGCCAGAATGGATCTGCGGTCGCCTCCTTGACCTGGGTCAAGGGCGCTTCGGCCAAGCTAGTAGAAGATGCGTCCGAATGCGGCACGCCCTGCTCGGCGGTGTTGTTGTCGGAGCAGGCAGCCAGGGCCAGAGCCGCTGCGGAAAGCACGCTAGTCAGGCCGGCAATTTTTTTCATTATCGTCTCTCGCTCGTTATCCAACGGTCATCACTGCTGGCTAATTTACGCACCTGACGCAAAGTTTCCTCAACCCCACGCGGGGCGTAGACCCGCCCGCATCGGTGTAGAGGGAGGTGCTGCGCGAGTGAAAAAAGCGGCGTCCAGTGATAACCTTGACCACCCAGTCTTGGGGCCTCCCCCATAGCCTCCGGGCAATAACAACAGGGGTGGCACCCGGGACAGACCAACGTTCAGAGAGAAAACCCAGGGATTCGATTCCACATTAAGGAGTGACCATGCAGGAAAAACCCATCGTATTCGTCGTTGTCGACCCCAATGATGATCAGCACGTAGCCCTCGAACGCGCCCTCACCACTGCCAAAGAGCGCAATCCGCAACCCAAGCTGGCGGTTTTCGTGGCTGTCGACGGTGAAGCGGTAGACACCCGTGCGGTGAACGATCACCTGTTCCGCGACGAATTCTGGTTCCGCGACCAGATTCGCCAGCCGATCGAAGAGGCCGGCGTGGAGTTCGAGATCAACGTCTGCTGGTCCAGCGACTGGCAAGGCGCCATCATTCAGGAATCCAAACGCTATAACGCGGAAATGATCTACCTGCCGGTGCACGCCAGAAGCAGCAGCCGCTTCACCTTCGCCGAATCCAAGTGGCAGGTGCTGAAGCAGGCCAAATGTCCGGTGGTTCTGATCCGTCCCGGCGCCAAGGCCCGCCGCAAAGTGGTACTGGCCACCGTGAATTACCAGGCCCAGACCACCCAGCAGCGCCAGCTCAACCGCCAGATTACCGAGCGCGCCAGCTATATTGCCAGCGTGTACGGCGCCGAGCTGCACCTGGTCAATGCCTTCCTCGACTCCATGCGCTACCCCGATCGCGGCGCGCTGGCCAAGCTCGCGGATAAAACCGGCGTACCCACCGACCGCATTCATGTGAAGCAGGGCTACACCAACGAAGTGGTGGCAGAAATCGCCAAAGAAGTTGATGCGGATGTCGTAGTGATGGGCACCCTGAACCAGCACGGCGAAACCGGCTCACTGCTGCGTGGCAACACCGCCGAGCGGGTGATCGGCTCCGTGGAAACCGATGTGATGGTATGTAACGCGTTTACTGTTACCAAGTAACGAAGACGCCGCTTTGCCGACCAATAAAAAACGCGGCTCAATGCCGCGTTTTTGTGCCCGATCAACGGGCTCCAAGAAATAAATTTCACTACTACTCAAGCTATTGCACATGTAGTTTGAATTTGCCACCTGTAGATATAACAGGAATCGACTTCACTCACTTTCGCACCACGTCTGAGGCACTCGCCAGTTGCAATCGCTGTACATAGGCGTCGATGGTGTAGTCCCTACCGAGGAAATCCCGCACCAGTTCAGCGGCGGGCTTGGAGCCACCGGCGGCCAGCACCAGGTCGCGGTATTCCGCTGCCACTTTTTTGTTGCGCAGGCCTTCCTGTTCGAAGCGGCTGAACATGTCGGAGGCGATGGCCAGTGACCATTGATAGGTGTAGTAGTTGGAAGCGTAGCCGTCGAGATGTCCGAAACTCGCATACATGTGCGCATCCGGCACCGGCTCGAAGACCGCGTACTTGCGCTCGACTTCCGCGGTGCGGGTATCCAGGTCAAATTCCGCCGGGTCGGACTGGTACAGGGCATAGGAAAGTGCCGCAAAGCCAAGTTGCCGCGCCGTGTCAGTGGAGAGTCCGAAATCCCGCGCCGCGTACATGCGTTCGAACAGCGTATCGGGCAGGGGCTCACCCTCGCTGTTGATGGCAAAGGTGCGCAGGGTTTCCGGATCCCACACCCATTCTTCCAGCATCTGCGAGGGCGCCTCGACAAAATCCCACTCGGTTTTGATACCGCTGATACCTGCCCAGCGCTGGTGCCCGGCGAACATCCCGTGGATCAGGTGCCCGAACTCGTGCAGGAAGGTCTCGACCTGGGAAAACTCCATCAAGGCCTGGGGGTCCCCCTCCCCCGGGAAGTTGCAGCCCAGCGCGAGCACCGGCGGCTGCTGGTCGCGAATGCCGGTCTGGATCGGGAAAGCCGCAGCGTGCTGGAATTTGCCTTCCCGCGGATGCATATCCAGGAAAAAGCGCCCCACCAGTTGCTCTCCCGACCACATTTCGTAGGCCTCGACACTCGGGTGCCAGACATCGGTTTGCCAGGGCTTGAACTCCACCTCAAACAGGTCGCTCACCAGCCCCAGAATGCCGTCGCGCACCCTGCCATAGGCGAAATACTGCCTCATTTCGCGGGCATCGACCTGATAATCCTGCTGGCGGACCTTCTCCTTCAGGTAACTGACTTGCCAGCTCTTCACGCTCTGCGCATCCGGATTCTGCTGCTGCAGCTGGCTAAGCAGACGCAGGTAATCTGCGCTTACTCCTGCTCGGATCTCCCCATCGAGCCGGTGGATAAACTGCTCCACCACTTCACCGCTGCCCGCCATCTTGTCGACCGTGTTCAGGTCAACAAATTTGTCGAAGCCCAGCAGCTGGGCCTGTTCATGGCGCAAACCCAATAGCTTTGCCAGCACCGCCTTGTTCTGCGGGTATGCCCGACTTCTGAACGCCTGCATTAGCTCGAGCCGCAACTGGTCGTTATCCGCGTATTGCAGCACCGGCATTAAATCCGGGTAGCGGGTGGTGATATTGACCAGGCCATTGTCATCGGCGGGGTGCGAATCGATAAAGTCCTCAGGCAACCCGGCCAGCTGCTCCGGTTCCGCCTGCACGGAGCGGACATCCTCGCGGATATTGCGCCCGAATTCCTGACCAGTCTGCACAATCTCTTCGCTCAGCTGCTTCAATCGCGCGCGCGTTTCTTCATTTTTGTCGACGCCATTTAGACGCAGCGCCTGCAAGGTTTTATTCACATAGTGCCGGCTGTCGGCGGCCAGCGTTTTCTTCCCCAGGGCCTCCAGTCGTTCGTACAGTGGGCGCGACATCTGTGCATCCGTGGCGATGCGGTTAAAGCCACTGACGCACTCTTCCGCCGTTGCGCGCAAATCCGCATCGGGATGCAGTGAAGAAAGTGTCGAACTGCGCCCGTACTCATCGCTAATCTGCATTTCGAGCCGGCTGAAGCGGTTAAGGAACCCATCTTCGGTGTAGGGCCCCTCCTCCGCTTCAAGGGCGTCCAGCGCCGCATCCAGCTCCTTTTCCTTCGCTGCGCAGTGTTCGGCCAGGTCGTCCGCTGTTGCCTGGCTGCCAAGGAAATAGGTCATTCCCTTTGTGGAAGGCTGATCTTCTGACAGCTGCGGCGCTAAGGTATCAGCAGCCGTTGCCGCGTCGGTATCCGCCTTATGCCGCTCGCATCCGGACACCACAAGCAGGCAGAGCGAAACCCCGAAAATCGACATGATTCCGCGAAACATAGACAACATGAGCATTCTCCCGTGGTCAGATAGGTTCTTTCCCTGAATACAACGGGTCAGAGGTCGCCAGCCAGGATAAGGCGCAGACAGAAGCATCCCGGTGGCAAATTTGTGTTGAGGAATACCAATCGCTGAAACGATTGGTGAACAGACCAGAGACTACCGGAAAGTGGCTACCCTAATGTTGAAGTTTGCGCCAATCTGGCTTTTTCACTTGCACGCTGGGGAGACATAGGCGGGGGGCCAGTTATTCCGTTAGCCGGTATGCGAGCGCTCCGCTTTCCGTTAAAAAAAACACCCAAGCATGAATACTCACTTTGTACAGTATTGAGTACTCTTTCAGCCAGCCCGCGTAAGCTATGAAATCATCTTCGCAGCAAAAACAGATCTGGCGATTGTTGCCTCTTTGGATCAAATGCAGGGGCGTGCCCGCAGGCGCGAGTCGGGGCAGTCTGGCCATAAATTCCCCCTTGAATATATGGCCATCAGGATAAGGGATCGCAATTTCAGCAAGATCCATTGGGCGTCAAAATTTTACTCTGACCCAAAAATCCCCAAAATTCATGCCCACCGTTTGAAAAACCCTTACTTTCTTCGATAAACAATGGCAAAAAATGAATACACTAGAAACACAATAAACCCGAGAAAAAATTTCCCTAAAATAACACTCAACGGGATTTCATGAAATTTTTCTTGGGAATTAAAAATGTAAAACTCCAAAAACCAAAGTACGCCACCGAAGCAAGAAATCATAAAAATCCGGAGCACGCTAACCAGCTGCTTGCGATATTTATCATTCACCTAAGCCACCATGCACTCCCCTCACAAAATTTTACTCCGACCTCTAAATTTCCCTAATAACGGGGTAGAACCCATTATCTACTTAGGAGCTCCTGAATCTCATCTCCAGAGATTTTTATTTCATTTGAATAAACTACGCGAACCATATCGAAATATCTTAGCCTGATGCAAACATCTCTCGGCGACTCATGTAAATCGAATCCCAACTTGCTATAACCACTCCACCCTTTGTTCGCATCTTTTGTGACCTCCCAGTGTGTATAGACGATTAGATCGTAAACATCTGGAGACTCGCTTTTAGCTCTATCCCACAAGGATCGTGAATCTACATTCCACCCTTCCAAGTAAACAAGATCCAACCCTACAAAATACTTTGATTCCGTATCATCACAGAAGTGAACGTCCGCCGCGACAATGTTATGACCGCGAGCCATTTCCACCAGATCCACTTCCGATGAAATTGAGACCACAATAAAGTCCTCACCTACATACTTAAGTATCGGTAGGTTAGTATTTTTTCCTATCACAGCGCCAAGATCTTCCCTGGCAACATTGGCCAGATGATCTCTTTCAATCACGAAGGAGCATCCGCTCGCACAAAGCAACACAAGTAGCAAGCATATGCCTCTATCCCCAAAAATCTTATTCATTGACACCAAAATTTTACTCTGATCCCAAAACTTACTCTGACCCCAAAACTTAAACTTATAACTTACTATCCAGACTGCCTAACAAACTGAAAAATTGTTAACAGAAAAAACAGAGCAACAATATATAAGTCAAGCAAAACGGATCGTCTTATTTTCTCGCATTCTTCATGATTGCCGTTAATAGTTAGATATTTTTTCTTCAAAAGAATACTTGTATAAACTAATTGATCATTAGCTCTCATGTACCAGGGGAGACTACTCTGCTCAAAGAGAGAAGGGTACTTCTGCCTAAGATGGAGATAATGTTTAAACCTTGCTCGGCTAACAATCATCATCCGCAAAAAAATAGAGATAAATACAAGAAGCCATATAACCGATAACATATCAATAACCTCAATCATTCAACAACGGAAAACACAAAATTTTACTCTGACCCCAAAACTCCAAAACTCCCATGCCCCCAAAACTCCAAAACTCCTTAAACTTAGTGACCCCTTCGATTCGCTTTTATATACTTGTCGCCTCGTCAAAGAAATCACTGCGTTTTTCTATACGAAAATCTGTCTTTAGGAACAATACAAATTCCTCTCTTACCACCTGCGAACCAGAATTTACCAACTGCGCCACCCCACTAATCTGATAGTCTTCATACTGAAAATTTTCAGCTGTTAAAGGCCCAATTGACGCCCTAAACACCTTTCTACCATCGTATAGCTTAGGATCACCAAAACCCAAATCAGAAAACTCGTATTGATTATTTGTTTTCAACCCTAAGAGTTTAACTTCTTTTATTACAAGACCTTCTACTACACAGCGACCAGAGCACGAAAAAGAAAACTGCAAATTGTACGGAAAGCCCCATTCCAAAAAGCTCCCCCCACTTTCTTCGTAAGCTTCACGATAATTTCCCACGAAATTAATGCGCAAAACGCCGCCCGATAACTCTTGGCTTGCCAGTTCATATCCGTAATATTTAACTTCTTTACACCCTGCCAACATTGAGCTTAAGAGTGAAACACAAAATATCAATAAAAATCTCTTTAAGCTCATCTCTATTCATCCTCTACATTATTCCCGCATCCCAAATCCCTGGCCTCCAAATTCCAAACTTCTGAATGCCACTCTACTCTGATCCCAAAAATTTCAATTATTTAGAACAGCCTGCAAGCCTGTTTTCCTTCCTAAGGATCACGCTGTATTCTTTTGATTCTCTTAATTTAGAGTCAATTGCCGCGAAAAAATTTCTATACTCATAAATTTGAGCATTAGCGTAACAAATCTCCAACTCTGTACTGGAAGTCCAACGAACAACCAACCCACTACTTTTGTTCGCCTCAAGAACCAGGACCAGATCCGCACTGTTTTTGGGATTTTCCATCCACACCTGGACCGGCTGAGAAATTGTTGCACAAAGGCCACCATCGCCCAAATGTGCTTCCGGTTACTCTGCAGCTAACGACCGAACCACTCCGGTCATTGAAAAAATCCAAACAAACTACGAACTTCTTGACTATTTCAGCGGCAACTCTTTGAGGATTGAACTTGCGCTAGCGTGACGTAAAAGTCAACAACTTGGTGTTGCAACTCATCAGATGGCGTCTGCGACAATTGAGGGAAAGGAAGGAGGAGAACTCCGACTGGTCGGGCTCTAAAAGATTCGAGTTTGTCAGCACTGCTTAGTGCGGCAGCAGTGACCTTGGGAGGGTTCAAGTTCGGCAGTGGTTTCTGCCGAACTTGAGCCGAGCCTACCGATTCAGATCACTGACTCCGCAACGACGCAAGCTGTTGCAGATGAGGGTTGAAGTTGAGCGCGCAGCGGCGAATGAATTCCCGGATCTCGGAGGTTTTGTACTGATTCGCCAGCTCGTTGCCGGGACGCAGTTGCTCCTGGGTGGGGTAGATGCCCTTACCGGTGAGCAGGCAGTTCCAGGACACGTTGGGGAAGTACACATCCAGCTTCTGCGCGAGCAGTTCGTCGGTGATGTTCTTGCCGGCCATCCACGACATCAGGATCGAGCGCAGGGAGGGGGAGATTTTTTCGTTGGTGCCGTTGGCAATCCAGTAGTCGGTGTCGGTGCGCGAGGAAATGCGGTAGTGGCACACGATGTAGTCGCGCACCGCATCGAAGCGCGCGCTGATGCGATCGTTGAATTCCTGGCGGTACTGATCGGTGTAGTTGCCGTTGTTGTAGGACTCGATAAAGCGGGTGACGGTTTCCTGCACCATATCCAGCGCGGTCGCTTCCAGCGGTTCGATAAAGCCCTGGGACAGGCCTACGGCCAGGCAGTTTTTTGCCCAGTGCTGTTCGACGCGGCCCACCTTGAATTTCAGGCGGCGCGCTTCGACGTCGCTGTCGAGCAAACCCAGATGTGCGCGGAATTCGGTCTCGGCCATGTCGTCGTCGACAAATTTCGAGCTGTAGACGTAGCCATTGCCGTTGCGATTGGTCAGCGGGATCTTCCAAGCCCAGCCGTATTTGAGCGCCGTGGAAATGGTGTGGGGTGCATAGTCCGCTTCCTGTTCGGTGGCGAACACCACCGCGGAATCATTGAACAGGCTTTCCGCACAGCTTTTGAACGGCACGCCCAGTGCCTGCTGGATCAACTGGCCGCGGAAGCCGGAGCAGTCCACGTACAGGTCCGCTTTCAGGGTCTCGCCCTCGGCAGTTTTCAGGCAGTCGATATTACCCTGCGCATCCAGAAGGGTTTCGGTGACGGTGGCGGTTTTGTAGCGGACGCCTTTCCGCTCGGCGACACGGGCGAGAAATTTCCCCAGCAGGCCGGAATCAAAGTGGTAGCCGTAGGCGATTTCGAACGGAAAGTGTTCCGGCACGATGGGCGCCAGCTTCTGGCGGATCAGCTCGGTGGCGAGGAAGAAGTGGTCCGGGTGCCCTTCCAGGTCGATGCCCTTGCGGCGCAGAAAGCTGTTGTGGAAGAACGCCGGCGCGGTGAATTCATCCGGCTGTGCCAGGAAGGGATGCACGTACTCGCTGAAGCCGGGCTTTACCGACCAGTCTTTGAAGGTGATGCCGACTTTGTAGGTGGCGTTACACTCCGGCATCCACTCGGATTCTTTCACGCCGATCACGTCCATGAAGCCTTTCAGCGGCGGTGTGGAACCCTCACCCACACCGATGATGCCGATATCCGGCGACTCCACCAGGGTGATTTCGAAGCCCTTGTCGGCCCAGTGGGTGGCCATCAGGTTAGCGGTGATCCAGCCGGCGGTGCCGCCACCGAGAATGAGGACACGTTTGTTCTGCTTGTTCATGGACTTCTCTCCCAAACTGCGGACCTGTTTGTCAGGCCTCTTTTATCTCGCATTTATCTCGCAAAAAAAACCGCCCGGCGCGCTCGATCAAACAGTGTTTGAACGGCGGCGGGCGGTTCCCTGTGAAGCCCCGGGATTGATGTCAAAACCAGCCCCGGGATACTCACTGTTGCTTAGTACTTGTAGTTCACGCCCAGGTAGAACTGGCGGCCGAACTCGCTGTACTCGCCAAAGGCGTTGTCCACACCATATTCAATAACATCACCTTCGTCGGTCAGGTTATTGATGGAGAAGACCACGTCGACGCCGCTATCAAAGCCGTAGGACACCTGTGCATCCACAGTGGTGTAGTCCTGGGACATAACCGGTGTGGAGCTGCCCGGAATCGGCATGTTCAGGATGAACTCGTCGCGGTAGCGCACGTTCACGTGAGAGCTGAAGTTGCCGATATCCCAGAACACGGTGGTGCTCCAGACGTTTTCAGACAGGCCCGGCAGCGGCAGGGTCTGGCCGTACAGGTTACCGCCGGTGATTTCGGTTTCACTCTCGGTGTAGGAGTAGCTCGCGGTCATACCCAGACCGGAGAACACACCTGGGAGGGTGTCGAAGGTTTTGGTACCGGCCAGTTCGAGACCGCGGATGTAACCGCCCTTGTCGTTGTTGACGAAGGTTTCGAATGCACCAGCGACCATACCTTCCGGAATGACGATGCCCAGCTCATCGAACAGTGCAGAGCGCTCGTCCAGGGTATCCAGGAAGATGTACTGCTTTTCAACCAGAGTCTCGATGTCTTTCCAGAACAGGGCTGCGGTAACCGCGCCACCCTCTTCAAAGTAGTGCTCGTAGGCCAGGTCGATCTGGTTGGCACGGAACGGATCCAGGTAAGGAGAACCTTTGGTCCACACGTTGTACTCGTTGGTACCGGTGGTGTTCCAGGAACCGGCGCCGCCTTTCAGCTGACCAACCGGCGGACGCCCCATAACCTTGGCCGCGGCAAAGCGGACGGTGTCCTGCTCGCTCAGGTGGAAGTTCAGGTTCAACGACGGCAGGGTGTCGGTGAATTCCGGACCGTAGGTTACGTAGTCGTAGTTGCTCTGGGTTGCACCCACATCATCGGTGATGGAGATACCATTGCCTTCACCTACGTTCTGCAGGCCGCTGGATTTCACATCGGTATCAACAACGCGCACACCGAAGTTACCGGTCACCGGGATGCTGCCCAGCTGGGTGTCCAGATTCGCCATCAGGTAGTAGGCGAATACTTCTTCTTTAACCGCACCGGACTCAACAAAGGTCCAGTCCTGGCTGAATACCTGTTTACCCTGGGAGTTGCCCGCACCGAAAATGCTGTCGGCCAGCGCGTCCATGTTGGTAATAACCAGGTGATCCGGCGCGCCATCAACGGAACCCACGGTTACGAAGCCGTCCAGGGACTGCGGCATACACTCGATGAAGTTGTCACCGGAGGTGAGGTTGTCAGCACAGTATCCGTTGAACTGACCGTCACGGCTTCCATACAGGAAGGCGCCGCGCTTGGAGTCGAAGGTGCGCTCGGAACTGCGAATGCCCGCTTCGATGGAGGCAATGGCACCCCACTCCAGGTCAAACTTGTAGTCCACCTTGAAGGCTTCGACTTCATCGGTGTAGGTGTGCGGATACTCTTCGTAGCGGGACAGGCGCATGCTGTCCAGGCTGGTGAAGTCCACCCCGTCGAACATTGCGGTGGGGAAGCCGCTGCCATTCAGCGAGTAGCTCAGGGACTGGTTGGGATCTTCCATCCAGGTGGTGTTGCCACTGCCATCGGTGCCGTAAACGTAGGCGTGCATGGACGCGATCTGGTCCTTGCGGGTCTTGGTGCCTTCACTGCTGGAGTAGTCGAACGCAATGGTGTTGCGCTCGTTGATGTTCCACTCGAGGTTCAGGCCCAGGCTCTCGGTATCCGCCTGCGTGGACTGGTCTTCGGTACGGGCTTCGAACCAGGGGCTGGTCGCGGTGGGGTCGCCAATACCGATAGTGCCATCGGTCACTACGCCGTTGCTCACGGAGGTGTCGGTGGCATCCACACGGGACAGGCCGGCTACGGTGATACCGTGACGGGTATCCACGCGCTCGAAATCGGATTTGAAGTAGTCCAGTTTCGCCTGCAGATTGTCGGTGGGCTGGAATACGAAATTGGCCATGTAGCCATTGCGGGTGTCGGTGCCGTTACCGGCCTGCCACTGGAAGGCTTGCGGACGAGCATTGCCGTCGGCGTCCGTCACATAGCCGTTCTGGTCGTCAGCACCGGCGCGGGCCTTGCTGAAGTTGTTCGGCTGCTCCAGGTGGGAGTAACCCAGGGATACGCCCAGCTTGTCTTCCAGAAACTTGCCCATGTAGGACAGGGTCACGCGCTGGCCGAACTCATCGGCACCTACTTCCTCGGCGCCGTCATTGTAGGAGGCGCGCAGGTTGGCGTTGAAGTTGTGCTGGTTCGGGGCGTCCAGGGGGTTGGCGGTCTTCAGCTCAACGGAGCCGGCGACACCACCCTCGATCAGGGAAGCTTTCGGCGATTTGTACACCGCCGCCTGGCTGATCAGCTCGGCCGGGTACTGGTCGAAAGAGATCCAGCGGGTGCTCTCGGTGTAGCCGGCGGTAGACGCCTGCTCGCGGCCGTTCAGGGTGGTCTGCAGGAAGTCGCCGTTCATACCGCGAACGTTCAGCTGCGAAGACTGGCCGTTGGAGCGCACAGTGGTTACACCGGGCAGGCGGCCGAGGGCGTCGGCGATGGACTGATCGGGCAGCGATGCCAGCGCACCGGCGTCAACCACATCGGCAACAACGTCCGCATCGCGTTTAGCGGACAGAGAATCCAGCACACTGGAACGAATGCCGGTTACTACCACTTCTTCCAGCGCTTCGCTCTGTTCTTGAGCGTAGGCGCCGATGGATGCGCTTACAGACGCGGCAATGGCTGCGGACAGCATCGCCGGTCGGAAACCTTTGTTAGTCAGACTCATCATCTTCTCCCTTGGACTTATGCTTTATGGTGAGTAGCGCCATCCTAGGCGTACCCGCAGTCCATATCCTCCGCCCCCTGGGGGGGAGGAGGGGGGAGAAGCTGAGGCCGGCGCAGGAGGAGGCCGGCCGATTGTCACCACGGGGGCGGATTATACAGACCGATCAAAAAATGTTCAGCCCGCATAAAAGAAGTGAAGAAGAAGGGACTGGCCGGTGTTAGCGGCGTTGAACTTCAGTTTTCCAGCCAGGCAGCGGCGCCGATCAGGGCCGGGTAGCCCGCCTTGAGCACCTCGACCCGCACCCCCTTGAGCCACTCGCCCAGACGCCCCTTGGCGGTGAAACGCTGCTCAAACTCGCTTTCCGGCAACAGGGACTCGATCCGCGGCAGCACGCCACCGCCCAGGAACACACCGCCGCGGGCCACATAATAGAGGGCCGCATCACCGGCAGCGCTACCGAGGAAGTTGAGGAAATCGATCAGGGTTTCCCGGCACAGGGGGTCAGAGCCGTCGAGACCACGCCCGCTCACATCCGGCGGGGTCAGGTCCTCCGCGGGGCGGCCGTGCAGGGCGCAGACCGCGCGGTACAGATTGACCAGGCCGCCACCACTCAGCACATACTCGTTGTACACCGGCATCTGGTCGCGGGCGAGAATCCGCAGCAGTTCCAGTTCCCGCTCACTGCCCGCGGGCAGGTTGGCGTGGCCGCCCTCCCCCGGTACTACGCGGTAGTTGCCGCCGTCGTGTACCAGTGCCGCGACACCGAGACCGGTGCCGGGGCCGACCACCACCATGGGGCCATTCTGCTGTGCCGGTACATCCCGCAGCGCCCACTTATCCGTTTCCGGCAGGCGCGGCAGGGACAGTGCCAGGGCAGCGAAGTCGTTGACCACCAGGGCGCGATCCAGGCGGAAACGCGCGCACAGTTCTTCCGCGCGGATATCCCAGCCAAGATTGGTCATGGTCACCCGGCCGCCTGCGGCCGTCTTTTCCACCGGACCCGCCACGGCGATACAGGCCTGCCGCGGGCGCTCACCCTCCAGCCCTTCGAGCCACTGTCCCAGTGCGCTATAGAAGTCGGCAAACTTGGCGCAGTTCACCACCTGGATATCTTCCAGCCGGTAGCCTCCCTGATACGGGTGGGCGATGGCGAAGCGGGCGTTGGTGCCGCCGATATCCGCGACGATTCTGCTCATGGCGCTTTCCTTAAATGTTTCCTTCATACAGGCGTGAAATTGATGACCCGGACCACCCACTCCGGCGCCCCGTCACAGCCCGAAAAAATGGCGCTATAAGGTAATGATTTGCCGACAAAAACTCCAGCCCTCCCCCCCTGAGGGGGATACCAATAAAGAGGGATGAGGCGCCACCAACATCGGCCGCGTCCAGAGTTTGAATAATTGAGGGAAAGAAAAAAGTGCCGGCAGGTTTACCCTGCCGGTCCAGCCAATAATAGGAGGTCGACGAGAAAAGACCTGCTAGCGGGAGAAGAGAGATGAAGTCGGGCCCAGTAAGGCGAACTTCGTCGGGGAGCCCTGATCTCAGGAGCGCCCCTTCGCCACACCAGTTACGGGAAACCCGATAGATGCAGTGTGCGACGCTAGCGTCTGTGCGTCGCCCCACTTTGAATAAATCACCAAACTGGGCAGTGTCACTTTCGCAAATTCCGCAAACGGGATGGCTGGAAACGGCGCAGTCGCGGCCAATGCTCCTACCGGAAGGTGAATTCTCTTATACTCCAGTCAATAAGAGCGATAAAACATAACAATGAGAACCTGCTGCGGCCCACGCACACAGGTCCCAATCCAAACGGCGATGAAAAAATGAAACAATATATTTTCAATATTCACGACGTGGTTCTGCTGATGACCGCGGCGGAATGCCTGTTACTGGCGGTATTCCAGGCAATATTGCCCACCCGCACCCGCCATGAAGGCCAGATGCTCACGGCGTTCCTGCTGATTATTGCGGTGGCTTCCGGTTGCACGCTGTTACTCTGGAACGATCAGTTCACCCTGGTTCCCTGGTTTGAACAAACACTCCTGCCCTATCTGCTATTCGCCGCGCTATTGCTGAAAGGCCCGGCGATCTATCTCTATGTATGCTCGCTGACCCAGCAAAAACTGGCACTCAACCGTCGCCAGGCCATACACCTGCTGCCCACAGTGGCGGTGCTGGTGTGTATCACGATCTTCGGCATGTCCAGCAACGACCTGCGGCATATTGGGCAACCGGGCTCCGCCCTGCCCTCCACCGCGATAGAATTTGTGTGGGATCTCGCCTCGCTGGTGCCATTTGTCTACGCCGCCGCCGCGCTGCTGCAAGTGCGCCGCTATCGCACCGCACTCAAGAATGAATATTCCCACTATTCAGAGACAGAGCTGAACTGGCTCTGGTCCCTGGCCTGGGGGGTATTTCTTTCCTGGAGCTGGACCATGGTGGTCCATGTTGTGGCGAAATTCTCCAGCGATGTGGTGGCGGACTATATGGGCATCGCCGACAACTATCTGGCGTTTATCCTGATCAATGCCTTCTTTGCCTACAGCCTCACCTATGCACATCAGTTGCTGGTGACCCAACCGGAGGAGGAGACCCGCGAAACCAGCGCCGAAGAGGAGCCCTCCGAACCCGCGATTGCCAAAGTGCGCAACGCGATGGAGAACGACAGGATTTACCTCAAGAAAAACCTCAACCTGGAACAGTTTTCCGAGCGCATTGACCTGCCGGCGAAGGAGGTTTCCGCGGTGATCAACAAGCACTTCGGCACCAACTTTTTCGAATACGTAAACAGCTACCGGGTAGAAGCTGCCAAGACACTGCTGGCCGATCCGGACAAGGCGGATATGAACGTACTGGATGTTCTGCTGGAATCCGGCTTTAACAGCAAATCCGCGTTCCACCGTTTTTTCAGCCGACTTGTGGGAATGTCGCCGACGGAATATCGCAGGCAGGCGCTGTCCGCAAGCGCGGCAATTCCGTAAGCCGGCTTGCTGTCCGTCGATCATTAATACATTGATTAGAGGCACCGACGGATATCGGTGCCCTAATCAAACGTCAAATACCGACTCAATACACTTCAAACCGCCACAGCGAGTAGCCATAGCCGGTGCCGCGCTCGACGCCCTGCAGACGTACGTAGCGGCCACTCGCGTTGACACTGATCTGATCCAGGCCACCATCACCATCCTGAATGGTTGCCGCTGCGGTCCAGTTACTGCCATCCTGCGACACTTGGATTTTATAGGCCTTGCCATAAGCGCCCTCCCAGCTGAGGACCACCTGACTGAGGCTGTATACGGCACCGAGATCCACCTGCAGCCACTGGTCGTCACTGAAATCCGAGGACCAGCGGGTGCCAGCGTCACCGTCAACCGCGTACTCCGGGAACCAGTAGTTACCTTCAGCGGACGAGGCGGTCACCGGCTTGTTGAGAGCCAGATCGCCACCGGGCTGCGGATCGCAACAGGGCGGCTCATTGTCATCATCGCCGCCGCTGCCGTAGATCTCGAGTTCCCACAGGGAGGCGCCCCAGCCGGTGGCGCGTTCACTGATATAGACGCGCACATACTGGCCGCTGGCATTAAGGCCAGACAGGACATCCTCACTGCCGTCGCTGTCGGTGACCGTGGCCACGGTATTCCAGTTCTGACCGTCGTCGGATACCTGGATCTCATAGGCACGGCCGTAGGCGGCTTCCCATTTCAGCACCACGCGATCGACGGAAGAAATACTGCCCAGGTCTACAGAAATCCACTGCGGATCGCTCCAGGCGCTGGACCAGCGGGTGCCCAAATCACCATCCACCGCGGCATCGCCATTCAGGTCACCATTTTCCATCGAAGACACGGTGACAGTTTTGTTCAGCGCGAGATTGGCGCTGGGTTCCGGATCGGGATTGCTGTTGCCGCCTATGTCGAGCCAGTTGAGCTGCACCGCACCGGCAAATACCAGGCGCAGTTTCTGCGCGCCGTCGTTCAGGTTCACGCTCGTGGTCAGCGTGTCCCAGCCGCCCGCCGTCGCCGATACCGCGACGCTGCCCTGGCTGACACCGTCGATCAGGACGTCGATACTGGTCGCGGTTTCCGCCGCCACACGCAGTTTCAGTTCCGCGCTGCCGGCAGCACCCACCAGGTTGTATTCCACCCAGCTATCCGCCGCGGTTTCGGTGATATCCAGGAATCCGCTGACGTCAGTGGTCTTGTCCACCCGCACCGCACTCTGGCTGCCGTAGGCTTCCGCCTGCACTTTCTTCGGCAGGTTGTGCACACTGGCCGCACCATGGACCGGCATATTCACGTAGATATTGCCGAGTTCGGTGAGTACGCCAGACTGACGATAATCGAACAGGCCGTTATAGGGATGACCGTTACGACGACCGGTGAACCAAGCGTAACGGGCCACATCCGGATCATTTTCCAGATAGTCCACGGTCTGGATCAGGAACTTCTGCTGGTCTGCTTCGGTGGTGGTGTCTTCCCAGGCGGAAAATTCAGTGAGCCAGATCGGGCGGTTGTATTTCTTGAACAGGTCCACATACCACTCGATGGCGCCCACCACCGGCATATAGGCGTGAATGGACATGGCATCCACGCGACAGTCCGGGCACACCGCGAAGAAATCGTCGAAGTAATCAATCGGGTCATAATAGGTGGTGCCGTTTTCAGTGACGCAGTTGCCACAGAAATTCATCGCCACACTCACAATATCCAGACCGAATTCATCGGCGATGGCTTCGAGACGCGGCCACTCGGCAGCAGCCTGTGAGGGCGTCATACTGGCTTGGTCGAGAAAGTTCGGCTCGTTGAACGCGAGGATATATTTCACCCCCGGGTGTGCGGCAATATAGTCGCGCATCGCCTGGTCGTTGAAGGCACCGTTCCAGGCCATGGGCACAAACTCGACACCATAGTTCTGGTAGATATCGGCAACCTGTACGTCAGGCGCGTGACTCCAGTTGTACCACCAGGAAATACCATGGGACATTACCGCCAGGTCTTCTTCCGAATGGTGACCGTAACCGAGTCCGCGCTTGCTGCTTTTCGCTGAGCCGTAATTGTCGTCGATGAAAATATTGGTCACCGCGGTGTCGGCAGTCTGTCCGTCACTCACCGTCAGCAGCACACGATAACTGCCGTTGTCTGCGTAGGTGTGGGAAATGGTCGCACCTTCTGCGCCCATATTTTCTACCATAGTGCCGTCACCAAAATCCCAGCTATACGTCAGTGCATCGCCGTTGACATCGGTGGAGCGGGAACCGTCAAACGTCACCGCAGTACCAACGGGGCCACCCATCAGCGAGGGTTTTACTGCAGCGGACGGTGCGCGGTTCACCACTTCACCATCGGTGTCCGGGTCCTGCGCCTGCGCGCCTCCGGAAATATACACATCGTCAATGGACAGGTTCGCAACCTCACCGAAGCCCAGCACCTGCAACACCTGGCGCATATCCGCCAGGTCCAGATCCGGCGCCAGTTCATTCATGGGAATCACAATGTCGTGCCACTGGCCATCGCGGGCGAAGCCATAGGGGTCGGCGCCGGGTTTGAAGTCGAGCCATACCTGGCCGATGCCATCCACGTTGCCGCCCTTCATACCGATGCGAAACTCGGTCTGGTCGGTGGTTTTCATGGAAAAATGCAGCGCCGCGGTATCGTTGTCGAACGCAGTCAGGTTGAAGCCTTCGCGGGCGGTAAGCCCGAGGCCAAACCAGCCTTTGCCGGTCGAGGTCAGGTTGAGCGCAGTATTACCTTCGCGACTGTCGCCGCTGCCGAGGGTCAGGGTCTCGTCCCACACAAAAAGATCACCGTTGACCCCGAAACCGAAATTGCCCGCATCCATATGCGCGCTGGTTTCGGTGTAAATGCCGTAACTGCCGTACTCCGGTGCTTCCAGCGCGATGCTTTCGGTCAGGTAGATATTGTCGAAGGCGATTTCAAAGGCTTCCGCCGCACCGGGACCGGAAACACTGAAAAAAGTTTTCACCGTTTCCATATCCAGGCCGCCGAATTTCGACAGCGGAATGGCCACGTGATGCCATTCGCCATCGCGCTCGAGGCCGTACTGTTCACTCCCCTGTGCCAGCACCACACTGCTGTCGCCACCGGAAGTGCTGGCCATATTCACTTCGATATTCACACTGGAATTGACCTTGGCATCGAAGTGCAGGTAACCGTGCTTGTAATTGCGCATATTGTAATCTTTATGCAGCAATCCCATGCCCCACCAGTCGCCCGCAGCAACGGAGTATGACAACGCGGCACTACCTTCCGAGGGCACCGTGGCCACGGCGGTCATGTTGTTCCAGATATACAGGTTGGCGTGATCGCCCCAGTTGAATTCATCCAGCACCGGATAGGTTTCGGTCATGATGCCGAAATCACCGCGATAGTAATGATCGCTGGCCACATCCAGCTCGGTGTATTCGTTCGCGTAGAGGCGCACATAGTCCACGTACATTTTTGCAGGGAACTGTGCGGTGATCTGCGCGGGATCGGTAATCTCGACAAAATTCCAGCCACCCACCGCCAGGTTGAGCAGGATGTGGTTCGGGTTGTCGCGGAACTCCGACAGATTGGGGTCGGTGATATCCATGTTCAGGATCTCGGTCCCGTCCACGGAGATCGCCACCGCGTCCGGGGTCCAGTCCAGGCGATAGGTGTGATACTGCTCGTAGAGATTGTTTTCAAGTACCACTTCGGCGGCGTGGTCCGCCTGCAGCCAGTCGCTCCAGTCGCCGGACTCGTGCCACCAGTGCAGTGCACCGGAAACCGCGTTATTCACAGTGCCGTTATCGATAGCAGCCTTGTAACCCGCTTCCAGGATGTCGATCTCGCCGGACTTGGGCCAGCCATCCACACCGAAATTATTGCCCAGCATCCAGAATGCCGGCCACAGGCCATTGTCCAGTTTTGGCAGTTTAATTCGCGCTTCCAGGGTGCCGTATTTGAAACCGAAGCGGCCGTTGGTGTGCAGGCGGGCGGAAGTAAATTCCTTGCCTTCGTAATTTTCCCGACGCGCCTCGATCACCAGATTGCCGTCTTCCAGGTAGGCATTTTTGTGTGAGGCGGTGTAGTACTGCAGCTCGCCATTACCATTGCCATCACCGCCGGTGGTGAAGCTCCAGGTATCGCGATTGATTCGCTCTCCGTCAAATTCTTCTGCCCACACGGGCGCGGTCTGCGCCTGGGTGGTGGTAAAAATCGCAGGTTGCGCCAACAGACACGCGGCCGTCAGCAGCAACCGGTTTTTAACCGATGCTCTGTTGGTTTTCATTGTTTTCCCATCATGCTTGTTATGAATTTTATGGATCAGATAAAACAGCAAATTCGTCTGATCAGCTTTTTTCGGGCACAAAGATCCCGTCCCGAAAAATCTGGGCAGGCTGAGTGTCCGATACTGCTCGAAATCCGCCGGAATAGCTGGCAGAGGGGTACAACTAATCGATCTGTGGAAAGATCGGGTATGGAACTGCGTTACTGATGGATCAGTATTTATTCTTATTAATGGTCGAGCCCGCGACTTTTATAGAGCCCTATTTATAGAATTCTATGACTAGACGCCTGTTAGACAAGCACTCCTAGGTGCTAGATTCCCGGGCTTCGCGAACACCGGCTGCCGACAAGGTGGGAGTTCGGCAACCGGCCTTTTCCAAACGTTACATTAACCGCAGTGAATATCTGCATCCGTCTGCGACGCAATGTGGATATCGTGAATGGTCATATCCAGTGCACCTGCGGTGCGCACATAGAAAGGTGACAGCACCATATCCATTTTTGCCCCGGCATTTGCCAGGCACTGCAAATCTACCGCCACGGTTTTCCACTCGCCGGGGATTGCGTCTTGCAACAATCCGGTAATGGACTGCTCCGCGCCACAATCCATGCCGCAGTTGATACCCAGCGAAACCGCATCACTCGGAGCGCCATCCACTTTCACATCAAAAACCAGCGCGCCCTGCTTGCCGAGATAGCTGGACAGGTCGGTGCGGCGATTGGCAAAGAAGCCGGCCATCGCATTGCCCTCTCCGCTCCACTGTAACCGGCGGCTGTCTTCCTGAACCTTGCGATCCACGGACTGCACGCGGATGCCCTGCAGATCGGCGACGCTGCTGGAGATCACCGAGTGATTGTTGCCCGCATCGGTGACCTGAAAACTCCAGGGATCCAGAGCGCGGCCATTAAATACCGCCAGTGTTTCGTCGCCGCTGTTCAGTTGCAGGCCACTGTGCTGCGAAAGTGCCGCCACCTGCACGCTGCTGGTGTAGTTCAGTCCATAGCCGAACGGAAACTGGGCCAGCGCGTCATTTTGCCCGCGATTGCGCGGGGTGGGCTGCGCATCGTTGGGCCAGGAAAAAGTGAGTGAACCTTTGAAGTCGTGGTTCACTTCGCCATCGGCATTGCGGAAGATCACATCGGCCACACCGCCGCCTTCGGTACCCGGCTGCCAGATGGTGACAAAGGCATCGGACGCATTGATTTCCGGATTCACCCACAGCGCACGACCGGTGATAAACAGCGATACCACTGGAATGCCCTGGGCGCGCAAGCGCTGCATCAGCGCGAGATCCGCATCGCCCTTGTAGTCGAGATTGGACACATCGCCCTGCATTTCCGCGTAGGGATCTTCACCAAAGACCACGATGGCCACATCCGGTTTCTGGTCAAAGCTGCCGTCCACGGAGAGCTCGACCGAGCCGCCAGCAGCTTCCACCACCTCGGCGATGCCACCGTAAACAGAAGTGGCACCGGGGAAGTCGCTGTTCTGATTGCCGGTACCCTGCCAGGTAATACTCCAGCCACCGGCCTGCTTGCCGATATTGTCGGCACCATCGCCAGCTACCAGCACACGCTGGTCGCGGGCCAGCGGCAACAGGTTGCCGTTGTTTTTCAACATCACCAGGGATTCACGCACTGCCTGACGGGCGACCGCGCGATGTTCCGGGGCGCCGATCAGGGATTCATCCGCGGCGTAGGGGCGCGTGGACGGTGCACCCGCGTCAAACAGACCCGAGCGGATTTTCACCCGCAGGATACGGCGCACCGCATCATCGAGTCGCTCCGCGGAGATCACACCGCTTTTGGCCTCCGCCAGGGTATTTTTGTACAGTTCTTTCCAGCTCGGGTCCGGCGCCATGAACATGTCGAGACCGGCATTGATGGATTGCGGACAGCTCACACTACTGCAGCCGTTGACGAACTGATGCCCTGCCCAGTCGCCAACGATAAAACCATCAAAACCGAGGCGGTTTTTCAGCACGTCGGTCAGCAGATATTTGTGGCCGTGCATCTTCTCGCCATTCCAGCTGCTGAAGGAGGCCATCACCGTCTGCACACCGGACTCGATTGCCGTGAAGTAACCCTGGGCATGCAGACGCACCAGTTCCTCCTCACTGACAATTGCATCACCGCGGTCGATGCCGTTCAGGGTGCCACCATCGGCGAGGAAATGTTTGGCGGTGCCCACCACGTGTTTACCCTTCAGCAGGTCTTCACTGCCGGGGGCACCCTGCATTCCCTGCACCATTTTGCCGGCGTAGGCGCGGACCAGTTCGGGATCTTCGGAATAGGATTCGTAGGTACGGCCCCAGCGGTCGTCACGCACCACCGCGAGGGTGGGGGCGAACACCCAATCGATGCCGGTGGCGGAAACCTCTGCCGCGGTGGCCGCGCCGATTTTGCGCATCAGCTCAGGATTGTGGGCCGCGCCGAGAGCGATGTTGTGGGGGAACAGGGTCGCACCGATCACATTGTTGTGGCCGTGCACCGCATCGGTACCCCAAATTACCGGGATCGCAATACCGCCGTCACTGGTGTCCATGGCGGCCTGGTAATAGGCGTCGGCCAGCGCAACCCAATCCGCCACACTCGCGTGCTTGTCGTTATTTGGGAAGGCGCCGCCACCATTGAGGATGGAGCCGATGTGGTACTTTTTTACATCGTCCGGGGTGGCCGTGCGGATTTCCACCTGGACCATCTGACCGACTTTTTCCTCGATGCTCATCTGGCTGAGCAACGTATCGATATGGGATTCCACCGCCGGATCTTTGGCAATGCCACTGCGTAACTGCGGCCAGTGCGCACTGACATCCGCCGATGGTTGCGGTGGTTCAGCAATCACCTGGTTATCATTGCTGTTATCACCGTCCTGTTCAGTGCAGCCGGCGAGTCCCCCGCCTGCAATCAAACCGGAGATGACGCCCAGCAAAATTCGCTTTTTCATCACCGCACTACTCCCATTCCGAAATGCCATTATTTTTTGATTTGTCCTGTGACTTTGTTAAACCGGATGGTCAGTTAGTTCTGGCCCGCTACCCGGCTTTTCCAGGCTCTGTTATACGAATTGCGCCGAAAAGGGTCGTCCCACTTCCTGCTTCCTCCACAAAATGGTGCAGACCACCTTGTCACTTCCGCAGAAAACCCAAAATGGGACGGATTGGAGAGGGATTTATCGGATGAGTTTCACATTATCCACCTGAACCACCGCGCCCAGCTGACGCCCCCATTCCGGTGAAAGTACAAATGGCGTGTTGATGCGCTTGCTGTTGAGGCCGGCCTGCTCCAGTTCCAGGATCGGGATCTGGATATGTCGCCAGTTATTTTTGGGCGGCATATCCAGTGGGTAGTCACCGGAACTGCACGGATAAACACAGTCAGCGCGGAAGGTGAGGGTCGGGGAGTCGGCGTAGACCGGCTCCTGCAGCACTCTCAAATCGAATTCGATGTAGGTGTAATCACTCAGGTCGTAGCTGGAGGTAGACTGGAAAAAACCGATACCTTCGTTGGTGTTCCAGGAAATCTCCGCCACATCGCCACAAAAGCAGTCACCCGCGCCGTACACACCTTCCGGAGATGACGCCACGATCTCCATATCCACCTCGCCATCGGTGGTGTAGGTATACCACTGGTAGGGCGGATGGATTTCACCGTCGAAGATGACCAGTTCATCCCCGGCCTGGTCCGGTGTTTTCGGTGGCTCCGCGCCGGGGTTGTGAACGAATTCCCCATCGCTGCTGGCGCAGCCGCGGCCGGTGTCGAAGTCCTCGGTGCATTGATAGACCCGTACGTAATCGATCTGGTATTCCTGCGGGAAGGCGCTTTCGTCGATACCGGTATCGTTGACGTTTGCGGGCCAGTCGCCACCCACGGCGAGGTTCAGGATCAGGTGAAAACTCTGGTCAAAGGGCGCATTGGGATTTTCCAGCGCCGCGGTGGTGAACCAGCCATCGCGGGTTTGGGTGGCGTAGTGATCGCCGTCTACATACCAGCGAATTTCGCCCTCTTCCCACTCCACCGCATAGGTGTGGAAATCGTCCGCGGGATTCAGGTCACCGGGGATCCGGTAGGCCTCCCCGGTGTACACATTACCCGGCCAGATATCCCCATAGTGCAGAGTGCCGTGGATCTGGTCTTCGCCACCGACTTTCAGGTTTACCGCTTCGAGAATGTCAATTTCCCCGGAGAGCGGCCAACTGCCATAAGCCCATTCACTGGGCAACATCCAGAAGGCCGGCCAGCTTCCCTGTCCCTGGGGCAGTTTCGCGCGCATTTCAAAACGGCCGTATTTCCAGTCGCCAAGTCCTTTGCTGCGCAGACGTGCGGAGGTGTAGGAGCCATTGCCGGAGGTGTCATCGGGGTCGTAATTCGGGTCGTCATCCACCCGATTGGGGCCGCTGGCATCTTCGCGGATGGCCTTGATGGTCAGCAGGTCGTTGGCCACCCAGGAATTTTTCTCGTCATCTACATAGCACTGAGCTTCGTTGTTGCCGCCGCCGGTGCAGTTCTTTTCGTGGTTCCACTTTTCCGGATCGATGGCGTCCCCAGAAAATTCGTCCGCCCATACCAGGCAATAACCGGAGTTGAGCGGATCTTCGAGACAGCGCTCGGGGCGCTCACCGACCGGTGGATCCACCGGTAGCTTGACCTGCCCATTGTTGTCGCCACCACCACAGCCTGTCGTCGAAATGGCCGCGGCGGCAACCGATGCCGCCAGTGTGTTGCGAATTTGAAAGGTACCCATGGATTTTCCCTCATCACAGTCGTTATTGTTTTCGGTGGCTTTCGCTATAAGTCCCGGTTTGTAACGGCTGAGGAGGCGGGAATCGTCCCACTTTCAAAAAATTCACCAAGCTGGGGCATCACGCCTGTTTTGCCCGACAATAATGGTGAATAAATTCCAGATGATTTGGCCAGCTGTCCACGGTTGCGCGTACATCGCTGCGTATACCCGACAGGAAACGTGCCAGTTCTTCGTCGCTCATCACGTCCACGATGGGGTGGTAGCTGCGCGGCATCAGCCCCTGCCCCAGTAAAACCTGCAGCCAGGAACTCTCGCCAAACAGTTCGGTGCCATTCTGGTAAACCCGCCCGCCCTGTTCGAACATTTCCATGCGGTGGGCGAGGCTGTCGGGAATGTCCATACTGCGGCAATGGCGCCAGAACTCGGAATCCTCGCGGTTGGTCAGCTTGTAATGCAGCACCACAAAGTCGCGTACATTTTCCGTTTCCTCGCGAATGAGATTGTTGAACTCATTGATATCCGCCTGCACAAAACCGTTCGACGGGAAAAAGGTCAGCAGGCGGACGATACTGCGCTGAATCAGATGGATACTGGTGGACTCCAGCGGCTCGATAAATCCACTGGACAATCCGATGGCCACGCAGTTTTTATTCCAGTGCTTGCGGCGGGTGCCGGTGCGGAAGGGAATAACCCGCGGTTGCATCAGCGGCTCGCCTTCCACATTTTCCAGCAGTTGATCTATGGCCCGCTGTTCATTCATATAGTGACTGCAGAACACCAGTCCATTGCCGGTGCGGAACTGCAGGGGAATACGCCACTGCCAACCAGATTCCCGCGCGATGGAGCGGGTATAGGCCACCGGGTTTTCACCCTTGCCGGTCTGAACCGCGACCGCGCGATCGCAGGGCAGCCAGTGGCCCCAGTCGTCGTAACCGGTGTGCAGCGCCTGGTCGATCAGCAATCCGCGGAAACCGGTACAGTCAATAAACAGGTCGCCTTCCAGCAGCTCACCGCTGTCCAGCTTCAGCGCTTTGATATGCCCGTTGTGGTGATCCAGCTGTACCTGCTCGATTTTCCCTTCGATACGCTGTGCACCGTGTTTTTCCGCCAGGCTGCGCAGGTACTTCGCGTACAGACTGGCATCAAAGTGGTAGGCGTGGGTGCGCTCGGCGCGCGGCGATACTGCAAAGCGCCCTTCCCGCGCCCCCAGATGCTCTTTGGTGTAATCACCAATATCGTGGTGAATACCTAGCTGCCGTCCCTTTACCCAGAAATGGCTGAAATTACACGCCCAGCAATCCTTGCCGGCAGCGCCGAAGGAATGGATGTATTGCTCGCCCACGTCCTTCCAGTTTTCGAAAGCGATCCCCAGTTTGAAGGTGGCATTGGTGTAGGCCATCATCTCGCGCTCGTCGATACCGAGCAGTTGGTGGAAAAGGTGCAGGGTGGGAATGGTCGCTTCGCCCACGCCCACGGTACCGATGGCTTCCGACTCCACCAGTTTGATATCGAGGTTTTTGCCCAGCAGCTTGGCCAGTGCCGCAGCGGCCATCCAGCCGGCGGTACCGCCGCCGGCAACGATGACCCTGCGAATTCTTTTCTCGTCATTCACGGGAGTAATCTCTCAATGATTTATTGTTTTATGTATTTTTCTTCAGCGCTTTAAATCGTTCAGCAGTTTTGCGCGTAACTGCATGGCAGCCTCCAGCCCCAGTGGTTGCTGTAAAACCCCCCGGGCATTTTCCGGAATATGTCCAGCGGCGTCGTCTTCGGCATCAAAGATGTAGTAGTCAAACAGCGCCTTCCACGCCTCGCGCTGACGCGCCGGCAGGTTGCGCAGACCGAGTACTGCGTGCAGCAATGCATTGGTGGGCCGCCCCATATAAGCTTCGGAATCCCGCCACCAGTGGGTGTAAAGCACGTTCAACACGCCCAGGCTTTCCACGTGGTGCCACCACATACCGGGAATATACAGGGCATCCCCCGCATTCAACTCCGCCACCTGCGCATGTTCAAGGGCCGCGTGAAAGCGCGGAAACCTTTCAAAATCCGGGTTGTAGAAATCCACAAGACTCACTTCCTGGCCGCCGGGAGCAAACTCCAGTGGACCCGGGTAGAGGTTGGCGATCTGTTCCGGAGGTAACAGGGTAAAGCGGCGAATACCCGCGATATTACACGCGAGATTGTCTGGAAAATCGTAATGGGCGGCCACGCGTACTTTGTTACCCAGCCACAGAGAGCCGATGGGAGATACACTGCCGACACCGGCATCGTTATCCGTGGAAAATCGTGGAAACCAGTAGGACACCTCGCTCGAGGGCATGTAGCGCATGGGCATTGCTGGCGCGTGCGCGGAAGTCAGGATTTCATCGAGCAGCGCCCCGAGTGGCACCCGGCGGCTGTCAAAATTGAACCCGCTCATGTCCTCGTTGTAAAACACCCGACCGCCCGCATCTGCACCACCGTAACAGCCGATAATCGGATTGCCGCTGTAATGCTGTAGCAGATATTCTGCCATGGCCTGCGGGGATTGTTTGCCCGCGGCCACCGCCGGAAAGTGCGCGCAATAATTCCGCAGGATCAGCGGATGACCAACCCCGGCCACTGCCTCCAGAACATTTTCCGGTGTAACGCCCTGTAGCACCTGCACTTCAGGCAGACCGACGCGTTCGATAAAGGGTGTTCCGGGCTCCATCAGGGTGGACATCATCGCCCCCTTACTGCAGCTCGATGCGACGATTTTTTTCATCGATCAGGCGGCGCATTTGCGACTGCGAGGCCATCACCATGTAGATGGCTTCGAGGAAGCCAGCCCGGTGCAGCTCATTCAGATCTTCGGCATTGAGCGCGCGCAGGCGTTCCTCATCGATGGTGTAAAAACCCTTGAGCTGATTACTCTCGCCATTGTTCAGGGTGACATCCAGAGTGAAAGATTCCAGCAGCCCGTGAATCTGCAAGGCGCGGACAAATTTTTCGCTCTGCTCGATACCATTGTGGATGGCATCCAGCATATCCGAGACGTTGTCGAGGAAAGGCGTGCTGCCACCGTATTCGAGAAACAGCGGTTCACCCTGCTCGCGGCTGACACGCGGACTGTCCAGGTCGATATGGATGACCCGGCGGGTTTTCTGCACGCCGTCTTCAACAAAGTGTTGCCGCCCGATCAGGAAAGGTTCGCGGCGGATGGTAAGGGGAATATGGGAGGCCACCCACTGCTCGCCACGGAGATACAGGTTTTCTCCCGGTTGCAGGCCCAGTAAGGCGAGGGGGAAGAAGTTACCGGTATTGGGGTCTTTCTGGAAGAAAATCGGGTACTGACCCTGCAAAGCGCGAAATTCCAACGGGAAAGTAAGCGCATACCAGCTGTTGTCCCCCAGCTTGCCCGAGCGCTGGGTGATCACACGTAATTCACGGTGTTCGACGTTATTCAGCAATACCGCATTGGCCATAACGTAAATCTCATCTCGATTATTTTGTTGTTATTTTCTGGCAAAAAAGCCACTGGTCCTTCGACCAGCGGCTTCCCTGCTTCACGGAATTTATGAAAAACGTAGCGAGCGGGTGACTGGTGGTGACCGCCGGAGCGCAGAAAGCGGAATGTATTAGTTATACATGAGCATTTTGAGCACCGCCGGTCGCCGCCAGACGCACGCGCAGTAGTTTTTCAGGGATTCCAACCCATCCTGTGAAATGGTTTAGAAGGCGTAGCGCGCCCCCAGCTGCCAGCGCGGTCCACCCTGGTAGAGGCCCATCAGCTGCCCCTTGGCACGGCCGTGATCGCGTTTGTGCTCGTCGGTCACATTGATGCCTTCCAGGAACACCTGCAGACCTTCCAGTTGCGGCACTTCGTAGCTAACGTTCAGATCGATCTGACTGTAGGCTTCGGTGTACTGCGGATTCGGACCCGTTTCCTGTCCGCGCGACATCAGGAAGTCGTCGCGCCAGTTGTAGGCAACCCGGGCCTGGAAACCGTGCTTGTCATAGAAGCCAACCAGGTTGGCCGAGTCACTCAATCCGACCATCGCTTCCTGATCAGCCAGGATAAACGGATCATACTCCAGCTCCGAGTCCACGTAGGTGTAGTTGGCCTGCATACCAAATCCGCTCTCGCCGAACATATGCTGTACCGCCAGCTCCACGCCATCGATGGTATTTTCCA
The DNA here is from genome assembly GCF_029869925.1 of Microbulbifer bruguierae. Classification (NCBI taxonomy): domain Bacteria; kingdom Pseudomonadati; phylum Pseudomonadota; class Gammaproteobacteria; order Cellvibrionales; family Microbulbiferaceae; genus Microbulbifer; species Microbulbifer bruguierae. The sequence goes on from NZ_CP118605.1 coordinate 2,169,783, forward strand.
CATCGCCATTTACCGGCTGGCTGATGCGGAACACCATGTCGTTGTCGGTGGCCGGATTGCCGTAAATAAAGATCTGGTCGAAGTTTCCTTCGTCATCGAGGGTGACTTCAACAAACGGACTGTCGGCATAATTGGTCGCAATATATTCTCGAATAGCCCCAGCGCTGTTGGCACCATTCGCCCGCGCCTCATCCACCAGTGCACCATCCGCCGGGTTGGGGATGTTGAACACGGTTTTATTGGTTATACCACCGCTAATGAAGTTGGAAACCTTTTTGCGGAACAGGCCCATGGACGCGTAGCTGGCTTCGCCGTAATACCACTCGACAGAGAGATCGTAATTGATGGATTCAAACGGCAACAGGCCCGGGTTACCACTGGATCCGCCGCCGATACCGCCGTTGGCCACGGTGCCGATGGTGGTGCCGCCTTTGATATCTTCATAGCTGGGGCGAGTGATCGCTTTGCTGACCGCGGCGCGGGCGACTATGTCATCAATCAAATTCAGCTTGAAAGAAATACTCGGCAACCAGTAGTCGTATTCACCGGTTTCGCGCAGGTACTCCTGGGTACCGTCACCGGTAACCACGACCTCGTTATTCGATTTCCACTCGGCACCGGTGTAGGACGGCACTACGGAAACGGAATCGACTTCGGTTTCCTCATAACGCAGACCGGCATGTACCTGATAGGGCATGCGGAACATTTCTGAAGAGAAGTTGTACTGGGCATACGCCGAGTTGGAAATTTCGGTGGTCCCACGGTCCGTGTCGGAGGCGTAATCGGTGGAAGCACAGAAGGCGGTACCGCAGTCACCGAGGCGGTTGGCATATCCCAGGTCTACTGCACTATCCCCGTAAAGCGATTCCGCCGCTGCGCGAACGGCTTCGAAGTCCCAGGCATAGTAGATATCCAGAGGCTCCAGCCCGCCAATTTCGGAGAAATCGCCCCAGGATTCATTAAAGCGATCGGAAATGCTTTTCGCCACAAACAGGGAATCATCCAGATCTGCGGGAGTACCCGCTTCGCCGCCCCAGGAGTTGCGTTGCACAAAGGTGGACTGGCTGCGATTGCTGACTTCCTGGCGGGCGATACCGAAATCGATATCACTGGACTCGTTCAGCTCAAAGTTACCGCCAAAGCGGAACTGGTCAATCTCTGAGTGATCTTTGCTGTTGGTGAATACAGAGCCGGTAACTTCAATATCCGCGGCTTTGATACCGTCTTTGGTGTAAACGTAAACTGCGGGAATTTCGCCGGTATAGTCAACGCTACTGCCATCGCGCACCAGTGCCGCAAGGCTCAGCACATTGCTGGTACCCCAGGGGCTGTCCGGGCGGCGCTCGGCCTCGGAGTGCTGGCCGTCAAAGAACAGGTTCAGGCTGTCGCTCACCTGCCACTCCAGGTTTACCGCGAACATATCGCCTTCGTACACTTCGCGGGTACTGCCGCCACCCATGGCAACGTCACTTGGGGCTTTGGTGTCGTCGGTGTAGCTCGGGTAGAGTTCGGTATAGATGATCGGCGAGGCAATGGGTCCATCGCTCCACACACCGCGCTGGTCATTCTGCCAGCTGTGGTATACGGAAATATCGTTAAACTGCTTGGCGATCTTGTTCTTGTAATAGTTGTAATCGACCGTCGCGGTTATATCGTCAGTCGGTGCCCACTGCAGCACCAGCTGGCCATTGGCGCGCTCACGCTGCTGCTCTTCGAACTTGTAACCGGTGTTCTGGGAAACGGAATAGATATCCCCTTCGCCCGGACGGTTTACCTGGTTGACTAGCGGAACCGCACCCCAGGCATCGTTGACGCCGTCCCAGTTATTGTCCATCTGGCCTTCGGAGCTGATCCAGCCGCCGGGCACCACGGCCTGGGAGCTTCCGCTCTCACGCTCGGACACACTGCCGGAAATGGCCACACCGAATTTGCCATCGGCAAAGGTGTCGGAGTAAAAGCCGCTGTATTCCGGAGTGATGCTGGCGTCATCGGAAGATTCATCCAACACGCCCTTGACCGCAAAGCGCGCGGTGCGCTCCGGCGTATTGAAGGGCCGCGCTGTCAGCATATTGATGGTGGCGCCCATGCCGCCGGACGGCAGGGTGGCATCGCTGGTTTTGGCCACTTCCACACCGGTAACCATATCGGAGGCAATATTCTGGAAGTCGAAGGAGCGGCCGCCGGTGGTGCGCGCCAGCTGGCGTCCGTTCAGGGTTACCAGGTTGAAGTCCGGACCCAGGCCGCGCACGGTGACTTTACTGCCTTCGCCGTTGACCCGGTCAATGGACACACCGGTAATACGCTGCATGGATTCCGCGAGGTTGGTGTCGGGGAATTTGCCGATATCTTCCGCGGAGATGGCATCGACGATACCTTTGGCATCGCGCTTCGCATCCATGGATTTCTCGAGACTGCCGCGAATACCCAGCACCACCACTTCTTCGAGTGCGGCATCCAGCTCACTCTGTGCAAAGGCGGCGCCGCTAACGCCAGCGAGGGTGGCGATCGCTACCGCGATGGAATTCTTCTTGAATCCGGTCATTTTATTCATGGAGTTGTCTCCCCCATCGTCACGTTATTTTCGTTATTGATTTCGCCGAAACCGGGTATCACTGAGACCGCAAAAGGATAACCCGATCTGGCGCCACGCTATAGTCCCGCCACGCTCCAGATTGAGTCGTCCCACCTTGGGGAATTACCTCAAAATGGACTATCCCACCTTGAAACCAGCAAAGCGGGAATAAAAATATCCTTTAAAATCAATGCATTAAACGTTATCCGGCATTTTGCACAGGAATGGCGCAATAGCCGGCAGAAAGAAGTGCAAATCAGCATGGCGACAGGGGAAACACAGAACCGGCGGGTTTATCCTTTTACCGCACCAGCGGAGAGTCCGGAAACCAGGAACCGCTGCAACGCGAGAAACAGCAGCATTACCGGCAACGACACCAGTATGGAGCCGGCAGCGAAGTAACCCCATTCGGAGGCGTAGTCGCTGACGAAGAAACGCAGCCCCACGGGTACGGTATACAGCGATTCATCGTCCATAAAAATGGAGGCGAGAATGAATTCGTTCCATGCGGTCATAAAGGCGAACAGTCCGGTTACCGCAATCGCCGGGCGCGCCAGGGGCAGGATAATGCGGGTAAAGATGGTCCAGCGGGAGGCGCCCTCCAGCAGCGCAGACTCTTCGATTTCGTAGGGCAAGGTATCGAAGTAACCCTTCAGCATCCACACGCAGAACGGCAGCGCGGTGATGGCATACACCAGGATCAGCCCCAGCCAGGAATTGCCCAGTCCCAGCCACTGCACCACGATCACGTACAGGGGAATCAGCATCAGCACTGCGGGAAACATCTGCGAAATCAGGAACAGCATCAGGCCGCGTTCGCGCCCGGCAAAGCGGAAGCGGGAAAAGGCGTAAGCCGCGGAGCAGCTGAGAGACAGGCCGACCGCAGTGGTGGCCAATGCAATGATCAGGCTGTTGCCCAGCCAGCGCAGGAACGGCTGCTCGGTGAGTACCGAACGGAAATTCGCCAGGGTCCACTGCTCCGGCAGGGGAATCAGGGCCATCAACTGCTCACCGAAAGTGGCATCCGCCGGCAACTGCACCAGGGTAAGCGATTGCTGGCCGGAAAAGGCGAGGCTTACCACCCACAACAGCGGGTAGATGACAATCAGCGAAGCGAACAGCAGCAGGGCGAAGCGCCAGCTGAAAATATCCCGCAACACACGCCCAAGCGCTCTCACAGGAGCCAGTTCGCACGCGAACCGGTACAGGCTATGCAGCCAGGTCCGCGGTGGTTCGCCTGCAGGCAGGCTCCTACGGTTTTCTCCCGGTATCATCCCACTACCTCCAACACCACACCCTCCAACACCACACCGGTGGGAGCCTGCTTGCAGGCGAATTGGTGGCGGTTACTCATCGGGAGGCCTCCAGGGTGCGGCTTACCCGGGTCTGCCACAGGGCGTAACAGAACAGCAGTGCGAGGATCACCATCGAGTAAGCGGCGGCGTAGGCGTACTGGTATTTTTCAAAGCCGATGCGGAACGCCTTGGTGATCAGGATATCGTTGGCCCCGGCCGGGGCGCCGTCGCTGACCAGATAAATGACGTTGAACATATTGAAGGTCCACACCACCGACAGGATTACCGCCGGGATCAGTACCGGCTTTAGCAGCGGCAGGGTGATGGTGCGAAACTGCAGCCAGCGGCCGGCGCCTTCCACCCGCGCGGCTTCGTACAACTCCTTCGGTATCGACTGCAGGCCGCCGAGTATGACCACCATCATGAACGGAATACTCAGCCAGACGTTGGTCACCAGCCCGGCAAAAAAGCTGGCGCCGATGGAATCAAACCAGGCCACCGGCGCCAACCCGATCACCTGCAAGCCCTGGTTGATCACCCCGAACTGCGGGTGGAACATGCCCTTCCATACCAGCGCGGTGATGTAATTGGGTATGGCCCACGGCAGGATCAGGATCAGGCGAAACAGGCCGCGGCCGAAGATCGGCTTGTCCAGCGCCAGTGCCAGTACCAGCGCCAGTCCCACCGCCAGCAGTACGTTGCTCGCGGTCCACAGCACGGTTATCCACAGGGTCCAGTAGAAGTTGTCGAAATCCAGACTGCGCGCGGCGCCCTCCCCGCTCCAGACACTGAAATTCCCGAGAATAGAAGCGTAGTTGTCCAATCCCACCCAGCGGGACCACAGCGGCGTATGTTCGTTAAATACCGTGGTGTCGGTAAACGACAGCAACAGACCGTAAAGCAGCGGAAAAAACACCAGCACCAGCATGCCCAGCACCGCCGGCAGCACATACAGATAGGCGCTGCGGTTGGCCCGCCAGCCGGCGCTCAACTGACACCGATACCGTCGCCAGCAGTAAAGGGCGGCGGCCACCAACAGCAGCGGTAACAGCCAAAGACCCCGCGGCATCTGCGCCGGCATGCCATCACCGCGGGCGCGGGAGCGTTCCAGCTGGGCCAGATCGGCGCCAATCTGCCGCTGCAGCTGGCGCAATTCCGCTTCCGGCTGCGCCGCACCTTTCACCACTTTCTTGAGCGCGTTTTCCAGCGGCACCCAGATCAGGGTCATGGCTGGCCAGCTGGGAATGGGCACCGCGTATTCCAGTTGGCGGCGAAACGCCATGGCGCTGTCATTAGTCGCAATACTCGGGTGTGCGAAGGCGCGAATATTGGCGGGCAGCTGTCCGCCCTCAATAGCCATTCTTTCCGCCGCTTTACGGCTGGTGAGATGTGCCATTACCGCCACCGCGGCGGCGGGCTGCTGCGACCAGGGAGAAAGAAACAGACCCTCCACAGCCACCCAGGGGGCCAGGTGCTGCCCGCTTTCGCTGTTCAGCGGCAGCGGCACCACCCGGTAATTTACCGATGGCGCTATCTCCCCCAGCATCCAGGGACCGCTGATCACCATGGCCGCGCGCTGCTGGTTGAACAGGCTGGTCACCAGGGTACTGCTGGGCTCCTCCGGCAGAATGCGATCCTGCCGCGCCCACCGGGTGAGCATCTGCAGGGAGCGGATATTGGCGAGACTGTTGAGATCCAGGTTGCCTGCACGATCGAAGGGACCGGAGCCAAAGCTGTTCATCAGCGCGCCGTGAAAAAAGGGCTCAGTGTAGCTGTAAGCGAGGCCAAAGCGGCCTGCCTTGCGATCGGTGAGACGACGGGCCTCCACAACCAGCGCGTCGGTGTCCGCCGGTGGCGACGGCACCAGATCGGTATTGACGATCAGTGCCGGGCTTTTGAAATTGAACGGCAGACCGTAGAGCTGGCCGCCGTAGGTCATCGCCGCCACCAGATTGTCCGGAAAACGGGCCAGCAGGGCTTCACTCACATACTCGTCGATCGGCGCCACCGTATGCCCGGCACTGACCCAGCCGCCGAGGCGGTCGTGGGCAAACACAAACAGGTCCGGACCCTGCCTCCGCGGCAGCGCCGCGGCGAGCTTGTCCGCGAGACTGCCGAAGGGCACCGCCAGGGTCCTGACCTGCACCGCGCTCTGGCTGCGGTTGTATTCCTCGATCAACTGCTCGAAGGCGGCGCGCTCGGCACCGCGGTAGCCGTGCCACAAGTTGAGGGTGTCGGCAGCACTGGCGCGGCCGGCGCACAAAAACAGCAACAACAGAACAAACACTCTCTGTAGGAGCCTGCCTGCAGGCGAAGCCTTCCCCGGTGACGGCCACAGTGCGAACCTTGGCGCAAATCCGGTCGGGGGTTCGCCTGCAGGCAGGCTCCTACGGGAGAGGTGGGGTCTTGGGGAGTGGGGCATCAACACACGCCAACTCCGGCGCGCCTATCAATGTGACGGATGCGCTGCTGGCTGTCGCCATCAAACAGGTAAACCGCGGCAGGATCGAAGGCCAGCTCCAGGGATTCCCCGGGAGTAAGTAGATGCATACCTGGCAGGCGTGCAATCACCTTGCTGTCGCCAGCGCGCAGGTGTACCAGCCGCTCGGCCCCCAGGCTTTCCACCAGCTCGATGGCGCCGCGCAGTCGCGGCCAGTGGGCCGGGGCGCGCTCCGTGTGCAGCAGCTTTTCCGGGCGCACCCCGAAAACCAGCGCGCTGCCGAGACCATCCAGGCCCTCCAGTGGCAGTTTCACCAGCTCGTTGAACAGACCGCTGCCGGTGTTCCGCACCGGCACCAGGTTCATCGGCGGCGAGCCCATAAAGCTGGCCACAAAGGTGTTGTACGGGTCGTTGTACAGTTCCAGCGGGCTGCCCACCTGCATCAGCCGCCCCTGATTGAGGATGGCGATACGGGTACCCAGGGTCATAGCCTCCACCTGGTCGTGGGTCACATACACCGAGGTGGTGCCGTATTCCCGGTGCAGGCGATGGATATAGGCGCGCATCTGCACCCGCAGCTCGGCGTCGAGATTGGACAGCGGCTCGTCGAACAGGAATACCTGGGGGTCGCGCACCATCGCGCGCCCCAGCGCCACCCGCTGGCACTGACCGCCGGACAGCTGCCCGGGCTTGCGCTGCAGGAAGTCCGTCAGCCCCAGGGACTCGGCGGTCTCCCGTACCCGGCGCTCGATCGCGAGCTTGGGGGCGTGGCGCACCCGCAGACCAAAGGCCATGTTTTCAAACACGGTCATGTGCGGGTAGAGGGCGTAGTTCTGGAACACCATGGCGATGTCCCGGTCTTTGGGAGGCAGGTCGTTGACCCGGTGGCCGCCGATAAACAGGTCGCCGCTGGTGATCGTCTCCAGCCCGGCGATCATCCGCAGCACGGTGGACTTGCCGCAGCCGGACGGGCCCACCAGCACCATGAATTCGCCATCGCGAATATGCAGATCAAGGCCAGGTACCGTGGCGGGACCGTCGCCGTAATGCTTGGTTATGCCATTGAATTCAATACTGGCCACGGGGCAGGCCTCTCTCATCGCGGTGGTGGTTGCAGTCACTGTTAGGACTGTCATTTTTTGGGGCGAATTTTGCCAGCGGTAACAGTCTGCCGCCACCTGGCGCTATCCGCCTCCCCCGGGGCCAGGGGGGATAAGCCGGGGCCAGCCACAAAAACTGAACAATAAATGAACAACGCATCTATTGCAAAAATCCACGCCACAAACCGGGCGATGGCGTTACTGCTCCCCGCCAAACAACACGACTGGCTCTCGCCGTCTAGTCACACGCCACCGATGCACTATTAGCGCTTTTATCCGCCCCAATTGCTTGCAAATTACACCCCTGTACTAAATTTAACGGGCGCAGCAGTAACGTGCACTCAGCAGTCAATAAGTATCCTAAGGACAAAGAGATATGCGCCTGGCTCCCCTCGCCGCGTTCAGCCTTACCGTGGCAACCATTGCCGCTTGCTCTGTCACCCCCGAAGCAATCGATGAAGCCAGCGTGGACCAACGAGCCAGCACTGACTGGATGACGGTGTTCGGCAATCAGCAACCGGTTACCGGTCCGATTGACCTCAACGAAGCGATTGCCCGCGCCATCGCCTACAACATGGACAACCGCCTCAAACTGATGGAGGCGGTGGTCGCCAACCGCAACCTGCGACTGTCCCGCTGGGACATGCTGCCAGAAATTGCCGCCAGCGCCGGCTACCACCATCGCAACAAGCAGCACTTTGCCTCCAGTGAGGACGTCAACGGCAACCAGTCCCTGGCCCAGTCCACCTCCCTGGACAAAACCTACAGCACCGCGGGGCTGGAACTGTCGTGGAATGTGCTGGATTTCGGCATCAACTACCTGTCGGCCAAACAGGCCGCGGACGGGGTGATGATCGCCATCGAGCGTCAGCGCAAATTGATGCACAACGTCATCATGGATGTGGAGTACGCCTTCTGGATGGCCGCCGCCGCCCAGCGCGCCCACACTCAGCTGCCCGGGCTGATCGAACAGACCCACCGCGCGCTGGAGAAATCCCGCCAAAGTGCCGAGCGCGGCCTGCGCCAGACCGAGGCCAGCCTTTCCTACCGCCGCGACCTGCTGGACCTGATGCAACAGCTGCTGGCCCTGGAAGCGGACATGTTCAACGCAAAAATGGAACTGGCGTCGATGATGGGTCTGCCCCCCGGGACAGAGTTCACCGTCAGCGCCAGCCAGAGCGATATCCTGCGCAGCCCGTTTGCGGAAATGAGTGTGCCGGAGCTGGAGCAGTACAGCCTGCGCAACCGCCCGGAACTGCTGGAAGAAGACTATCGCGAGCGCATCGCCGCCACCGAAATCCGCAAGGCCTGCCTGCAACTGCTGCCCGGCCTGGAATTGCGCACCGGCTATTTCTACGACGACAACAGCTACCTGCTGTACAACGACTGGGCCGAAAGCAGTCTGAGGCTGACCTGGGACCTGCTCGGCACCGTGGTGGCCGGCCGCGATCTGGTGGGCTACGCCCGTGACAGTGAGCGCCTCGGCGATGTGCGCCGCGCCGCGCTCACCGTGGCAGTACTCACCCAGGTCAACCTGGCCTACAGCCACATGCGCCGCGCACAGCTGAATCACGGTTATGCCGAAGAACTGGCAGACATCGACGGCGCCATGGCGAGCCAGTCCCGCGCCCGCTGGCAGTCCAGCCAGGGCACCGAACTGGAAACCATTCACGCCGCCACCCAGGCCCTGCTCTCGAATGTGGAGCGCGATGCCAGCTATGCCGACTGGCGCAGCGCCAACAGCCGCCTCGCCAACGCCGTGGGCTTCCAGCCGGAGTTTTATATCGACTACCGCCAGCCGCTGGAGGTTATCGAGCAGCAGGTAGCAGACATGCGCACCCAGGGCGCGAGCATGGAACTGTTGCCGGTCGGCGGGTACAACTCGGACGGCGCCGAGAAACGCGAGGCGGAAATCCGTGAAGACGGGCTGGATGCCGCTTACTGGTAAACGCCATCGCACTCAATGCATGCAGACGTTCGCAGTCCGACGGTAATGATGGTCGCAATGTACGAGACACTCTGAGGATGGAGTGTCTGTACCAGACCGAGGTAGAGGTATCCGTGGTAGAAGTATCCGTAGCAGTATCCGAGGGAGAAGTCTCTGATTCCGGGGTGAACCAACCTGCTGTAGCGGCAGCGCGACATCCCCTGCCCGCGCTCATTTTCGCAGCCGCGCTCACCCTGTGTTGCGCTCTGCCAACCCCGCTGCAGGCGCACAGTGCCAGCCAGCCTTCCGTCGACAGCAATCACACCGCCCCCGCCAAACTCAACGCCCTCAGCCGGGTACAGCTTTCCAGCGAACTGGCCGGACGCATTACCGAAGTGCGCCTGCGTGCCGGCGACCGTTTCGACAAAGGCGATCTGCTGGCGCGTTTCGACTGCACCGAACTCAAGGCCGAACTGGAGGGCGCCGACACCCGCCGCGCCCTTGCCCGCCGGCAACTGGATGCCAATATTTCCCTCAAACAGCTGGGCGGCAATATCAGCGAGCTGGAAATGGTACAGAGCGAATCACAGCTTGCAGAAGCCACCGCCAATACCAAAGTGCTCAAGCACCGCACCGGTTACTGCGAGGTGCGCGCACCTTTCTCCGGTTTTGTGATCAGTCGCAGTATCGAGCCCCACCAGCGGGTGGAAGTCGGTGCACCACTGCTGGAGCTGGTGGACAACCGGGGGCTGGAAGTGGAAGCCATCATCGATTCCGCCTGGCTGGAACACCTCTCCATCGGCGACACGTTCAGGGTCGTGATCAATGAAACCGGACGCGAGTACACCGCCACCCTGCAGCGGATAGTGCCGGTGGTGGATCCGGTTACCCGCACGGTGCGAGTGATCGGCAACATCGAAAAAACACCCGGCGAAATTTCCCCGCTGTCCGCCTCTGGCGCATTGCTGATTTCCGGGATGAGCGGCGAAGCGCACTTTGCTCTCGACCGCCCTGATGACAAATCCGCGGCACTGCTCGCGGACAGGCCATCCAACAAACGCGACGGAGCCGACTGACGTGGATGCGCGGCTGCTGGAAAAACTGAATCATTTTCTCGCGCTGGAAAACCGGCTGCGCAATGCCAGCAACCTGCAGCAGATCGCGCAGATTGCCAGCAGTGACAGTCAGCAACTGCTCGCGTTTGACAGCTGCCTGTTTTTTTCCGGCCCGCACCTGAAACTGATCGCCGCCTCCAATGTTTCCACCGTGGATGCCACCAGCAGCGAGGCCCAGGGATGGCGCGAACAGGTGCGCCGCCACTTCGCCGACGCCACCGCGCAACCGCCACTGCAACTGGAAATTCCCCCGCCGGAACACCACCGCAATGAGGTCGCCAGCCAAACCCTGACGCTGATGCCACTGGGCAATAAAAACCCTGAAGGCTGCCTGGCCATACTGCGCCAGCGACGCTTCTCCGAACAGGAGTTGCAGGTGCTGCGGGAGCTGGCCGCTGCCGTGCATCAGGCGATACTGGCCCAGCGCGGTGCGCGGCGATTTTCCCTGCGCCGCTGGTGCCGTCGGCGACCATTGCTGGTCGCCGCCGCCCTCGCCGCCATCGGCCTGATTCCGGTGCGCCAGAGTGTGCTGGCACCGGCTACCCTGGCGGCGATAGAGCCGCGTATTGTGTCTGCGCGCACCGATGGTGTCGTGCGGGAAATCGTGATTCCACCCAATGCCCCGGTGCAAAGTGGACAGCTGCTGTTCACCCTGGAAGATGCAGAGGTCACCGCAGAAATCGACCGTGTGCAGCAGGAGATTGTGCTCTACCAGGAGCGCCTGCGCATGACTCGCCAATACAATTTCCAGCAGGCCTCCGCGGGCCACAAGCTGGCACAGGCGGAAACAGACCTGTCCATTCGCAAGCTTGATCTGGAATACCAGAACACCCTGCTGGAAAAAACCCGGGTAAAGGCGCCCGCCTCAGGTGTGGCCATTTATACCGACCCCGCCGAGTGGATCGGGCGGCGGATCCGCGCCGGTGAAAAAGTCATGGAAATCGTAAAGCCGGACGCGCGCCAGATTCAGATCGATCTGCCCACCGTGGATGCCATCGGCCTGCCACAACAGGCGCGCACGGTGTTTTATGCGGAATCCAACCCACTGGCGCCGATCGAGGGACAACTGCACTACCACAGTCTGCTCACCAGCGAGGGTGAAAACCTCCCCGCCAGTTACCGCCTGCTCGCCACCATTGACGAGGACCAGCCGCAGATTCCCATCAACACCCGCGGTCACGCGCGCCTTTACGGTGCCCGTGTGCCTCTCATTTATTACCTGCTGCGCCGACCACTGGCCACCGCCCGCCGTTGGATCGGGGTGTAATCGCAGCAGAGGTAAAGAAGTAGAGAGGTAAACGTGCAGTCAACGCCATACGCCAACCAGCCCTTCATCGCGGCACCGCCTGCACACGCGGCCGGCACAGGCCCCACTTCGCCGCCGCGTACGGGCTGGCCGAAACTGCGCAGCGACCTGCGGTTTCACCGACTCGCGGAAGACGACGGCGAGACCGGCTGGATGCTGTACGATCCTCTGCGCGGCCAATACCTGGAGCTGGGAGAGCTGGAATTGCTGGTGCTGCACCACTGGCACCAGGGCAGCGCGGAAAAAATCGCCCGCAGCATTGCCGCGGAACAGGGCTGCCGGCTGGAGCCGTCACAGGTGGAAGCCGTCGCCGGCTTTGTGCGCGACAATGAACTGTTGCAGAGCGAAAGTCTGCCGCTGCTGCAGAAACTGGCGGCGATCAGTCCACAACAACAGCGGCTGCAAAAACTGCAGCGCACCCTGTTCTGGCGCCGGCCACTGTTTACCCCGGAACTCAGCAGCCGACTGCTATTGCCCCTGGCCCGCGCCAGTCAATCGCCCTGGTTTTATGCGCTGTTGCTGGCAGCGGCCATTTTTTCGGCCATCTCCATCGGTCAGCACAGCGGTGAATTTTTTGCGTATTTTGATGCGAGCTGGAATGCCGCCGGCGCGCTGGTGTTTTTTCTCTGCTACCTGATCCTCAGTCTGTTTCACGAACTCGGGCACGCCAGTGTCGCGCGGCTCTATGGTGTGCGCGCCAACAGTGTCGGTGTGGGACTGATCGCGATGATGCCGATCATGTTCAGCGAAATTACCGATGCCTGGCGGCTGCCGCGCAAGGCGCGGCTGCATATCTCCGCTGCCGGCGTGCTGTTCGAAGCTGCCATTGGCGCCGCTGCCGCCACCACCTGGTGCCTGCTGGACGACGGTCCATTGCGGGCGCTGATGTTCTACCTGTTCACCACCTCGCTGGTCAGCACCCTGCTGATCAACGCCAACCCGCTGATGAAATTCGACGGCTACTATCTATTGAGCGATTTCACCGGGGAAAAAAACCTGCATCAAGGCGCGAGTACAACCCTGCGGCACTGGCTCTGGGTCCAGTTATTGCGCGGACCCAAGCCGGCGATCAGTCGCCGGCAGAAACTGCTGGTGCTGTTCGGCCTGACAAGCCTTATCTACCGCACTTCGGTGTTCGCACTGATCAGTTACGGCGCCTACCAGCTGCTGTTCAAGGCCGCCGGAATTCTGATTCTGGTGCTGTGCCTTTTTCTGCTCCTGGTATTGCCGGCGGTACGGGAAGCGCGCGCGTTTATTGCTTTTGTGAAAGAACAAAACGAACAGAAAGTACAGAAAGAACAGCCGCAATCCCAAGCCATGACTAGCCAGAACACGGATAACGGCACACCGCCGACACAACCATCGCGGTCTGATTTTTTCGCGTTCGTGCAGCTGCTCAATCCGAAATTTATTTTCGCATTTTCGGCGTTACTGGCGGTCCTGCTGATTCCCCTGCCATGGCCGGTACAACTTCCAGCCAGCACCTATTTTTCCGCCCAGCAACAGGTCAAATCCCCCGCCGGCGCCGTGTTGGAAAAACTGGCTCTGGAGCCCGGCGGCACGGTGGTCTCGGGCAGTGTGATTGCACAGCTGCGCGACACCGAACTGGATTACCGTATCGCGCGCACGCAACAAGAGCTGGGAATGCTCAACCGCCGCCAGCAAAGTGACGGTTTTGCCGAAAGCCTGGATGCCCTCGACGGGGTCTATCTCCAGGATCTGCTCAGCAAGCGACAACTGCTACACGCGCTGCTCACCGAGAAAAAGCAGCTGGAAATCGTCGCCAAGGTTGCCGGCACCGTGGACTGGGTATCACCAGGGTTGCACGAAGGACAATACCTCGAGGTCAACCAGCCCTTCCTGTCCATCGCCCGCCGCGACAGTCTCGCCGGCCGCGCCTACGGCAAAGCCCAGCAGCTGGCGCGCCTGCAACAGAACTCCGGGCAGCCGTTGCGAGGCAAATTGTTTGTGCAAGGCCAGTGGCTGCCGCTGGCGGCCACCGTGCACAGCGCGGAACAGATTGCCTCGCGCCGTATCCAGGACCCGGCGCTGGCCTCCGCCTACGGCGGTCCGCTGCAGACAGTGGCGGACGAGCCGGAACGCGCGGCGGAAGCACTGCATATTCTCTCGTTCACCTTCGATGCCGACGCCCGCGCGACATTGAACAGCGCCCAGCGCAGCGGTTATCTAGTACTGCTCGGCAAGCCCACCAGCCTGCTGTCTCTGGCGGTGGATCGTGTGGCCGGCGTATTGATTCGGGAAAGCGGCGTGTGACGCTGCGGCAATTGCAGCAGTAACTGACAGTTTTTTTGCGCGGCGGGAAAGCCGTGCAATATCGACAAGGAAAGAGGTATCCCATGGAGCTCAACGAGTTTTCCAGATCGTCCCTGGCCAAGGCCATCAACCTGCACGGCAGACAGCTCTCCAGTGTGCGCCGCGCGCTGGAGAAACGGGTTCTGCTGGATGCCACCATCGCCGCGGATGCCAGCCAGTCCCTCAGCCATGGGGACAGCGATAACGGGCCTGTGGACAGTGATGCAGGTCAACATGCCAAACAGGATCAGAGCGACAAGTCCGCCACTCAGTACGACGGCGACAAGCAAACCATCAACGGCACCGTGACTGATACGAATCAGCGCAACGAACTGGTAGTGATCGACCTGCAACTGGATCAGGCCCAGGCCCTGATCGACGACCTGTTGCAACAGGCCAGCGACGTCGTGCAAGGGGAAGATTCCCTGCAACTCACTATCGGCGATCGCGTTGTCACCCTGCTCACCCTGGACGCCAGCGACAGTCTGCAGACCGTAACGGACTTTTTGCAGGATGCCAGCGCACAAAGCGGCACCACCTTTGACGCCGTACACCTGATTTCTCACGGCGGCGCCGGCGGTATCGACGTGGGTGGGGAGCAACTGTCACTGGACTCCCTCAGCAGTGCGGGCGACGCCGGCAGCCACACGGCCCAGCTGCAAAACTGGGCCGCGAGCCTCAGCGCCGGTGCGGATATCCTGATGTACGGCTGCAATACCGGTTACAGCCTTACCGGGGAACATTTCATCCAGCAGGTTGCCGATCTCACCGGCGCCGATGTGGCCGCTTCCGATGACCCCACCGGCAGCGCCCTGCGCGGCGGCGACTGGGATCTCGAGCAGCAACAGGGCGAAGTGGAAACCGATATTGTTTTTTCCAAACTGCTGCAGGGCACCTGGGAAGGGTTGATGGTGGCGACGCCCTCGGCCACGGTGGATGCACCTGCCGAGGACTTTATCAACGAGTCCACCGATATCGGCTTTTCTTTTGAAAACGACGGCGACACAGAGGGCTATGGCCCGTTTATGGATATTGTCGCCGGCCCGGGGCTGGAGCTCGGCAGTGTCAGCGGTCTCGACGGCGCCTCGGTAATTACCTACACCTACGAAGACGGCCAGTGGGTAGACAGCGACGGCAATGTAGTGGAGTACCACCCCTACGACTTCAACCAGACCGGCGCCATTCCACTGCCCCCCGGTGAGGAAGGGGCCACCTGGTATGCGATTCAGCTGCCGTTCGGTTCGTTTTCGCCGGACCAGCCGTCGTTCGATTTCAATGTCTCCGCGATTCTCGATGAAGCCGCCGGCGCCCTTGTCGGGGTTCCGATTCCCATCTGGGTGCGCCCGGGCTTTGCCTACGGCAACGACCCGCTGAACAACCCGGATGTAGACCCGCCGATTATCGGCAACCCGATCGAAACGGAAATCACCCCCACCGTGATTGATGTAGATAAAGTCGCCCAGGACGGCGATGGCGATAACATTTCCATCGGTGATGATGGCGAAACCGTTACCGGCCCCAGTGAACCGGTGGTCTGGCAGGTGACGGTGGATATCGCCAATCTGTCGACGATCGAAAATCTCGTGGTCACCGAGGATGTTCCCAATAATTTCTACTACCAGACGGGTTCCGTTACGGTCACCGACGCCGCCGGCAATACCCTGGTGCCGGCTCCGGCTCCAAATGCAGATTACATCCTCACCGAGCCCCCTGCAGGCGCCAACAACGATGCGCAGCTGATCATCGAATTTCTCAACCCCATCCAAGGTACCGAAGACAGCAACGATATTGTCATCACCTATCGGGGCTACGTGCCGGCCTTCGATGCCGATGGCAATCCCATCGTGATCAACGATGGCGCCGACGATGTGGTGCGCAACACCGCCAGTGTCACCGGCGACTACCAGGACCAGACCGTCAGCGACGACGATGACGCCATCATCGTCGCCGTGGCCACCGCACTGCAGAAAGACGTTGCGATCATCGACCCCATCGGCGATACGGATTACACCCCGGGCGACACGGTGGAATACACCCTGACCCTGGAAATTTCCGACTATATGCAACTGGCGGATCTGGTGCTGACGGACAGTGTCGGCGATGGCATGGAAATCGATCCGGACTCTTTTTCCTTTGAACTGTTTGTGAACGGCGACAGCTTCGGACCAGGCGCTTTCGGCGACGGCAATGTAACGGTGACGGAAAATGCCGGTGACGGCAGTACCGATATCAGTATCGACCTGTCGCAAGAACTGATCGACCTCGGTATCAGTGCCGATGGCAGCCTGGACGGCGACATGTTTTCCGACAATGACATCGACGGCACCACCACCGTGGTGATCACCTATGAGGGCACCATCCGCGAGAACTATCTCGCCACCGGCGGGCCGGTAAACATTCTGGATGTCATCAACAACCAGTCCACCGTCACCGCGACCGATACCACCACCGGAGCCGAAGTCGACAACGAAGGTGATGCGAGCCTTACCATCGGCACGGCCAGTTCCAGCAAGAGCGTCTATGCCATTGACGACAGCACCGACCCCGACGATCTCACCGATATCGCCGTCGGCCAGACGGTAACTTTCGCCATTGATATCAACCTGTCCACCCTGGACAACAACGGTCTGGTGATCACCGACTACTTGCCGCAGCCGGTGTTCGATGCCGTGGCCCCTACTTTTACCGACACCGGTGAGGGCACCACCATCCCCGGCATCAATGAGTGGGGCTTCGGCCCCGACACCGACTTCGACAACTGGCCGGACGGCTATCTGGACGGAATCAACATCACCACCAGCGCCGACGACGGCAACAATTCCATCACCTGGAATTTCGACCCCATCGATCAGTTGGAGTCCATCGGCGGCCATGTGCAGCTGCTGTTTACGGTGCAGGTACAGGACCAGCCGTTTACCGACGGCCTGTTCCTGACCAACGTCGCCCAGGTCACCGTCAACGGCACCGATGAAACCCTCACCCTGCCGCCGGGCAATATTCAAATCGAAGTCGTATCACCGGATGTAAATGTCACCAAGGGCGTAGTCTCCACCGGCGTCGACGACGGCGGTGTGTTCGATCCGGAGCCCCCGGGGCCGGTGGATTTCGCTGATGCCGGTACAGATCCCGTTCCAGGCACGCCGCCCTGGGGCGTCCCCGTCACCAGCGGTGACCTGGACAACCTGCCAATCGATTCGAATCTCAGCGACGTGGACGCCGGCGACACGGTGCGCTTTGCCATTACCCTGGAAAATACCGGCGGTTCCGATGCCTTCAATCTGGTCATCAGCGACACCCTGCCGGACGGTTTCGAAATACCCCCGGACGGACTGAACCTGCAGGTCTACACCGGCGACGGCACCCAGATCGACTTTACCGGCAACCCGGAGGACCTGTTTGGCGGCGGTATCACCCTGGTCGATCCTTCCGCTGACGAGGGCGCACTGAATGAGGGCCGCGACCCGGATAGCGGCGACACCACCGATGGCAGCAACATCATCATCATCACCTACGACCTGATCGCCACCGACGCGGTACAGCCGGGCCAGGAAATCGAAAATACGGCACAGCTGGAACAGTATGGCGGCGTGGATGAGGGCAACGACTACACCGAGGGCAACTCCAACCTCAACTGGCAGGACGACGCCACCGTCACGGTGAAAGAAAACGCGGTGGACAAAGCCCTCTTAGGCACCAACATCGATGGCCCCAATAACGCCAACGACGAGGCGGTGATCGGCGAGGTGATCACCTACTCCCTGACCCTGACCATTGCCGAGGGGGTAACCCCGTCGGCCAGCGTCGTCGATACCCTGGACGACGGTCTGGTGTTTCTCGGTGTCACCAGTGTCACTTCCTCTTCCGGCGATATCGAAAATGGCAGTGACCTCCCCTGGGGCGAGAGCGACCTCAATGTCTCTACCAACGGCCAGCAGGTAACCTTCGACCTGGGCGACCTGGACAACATCAATCGCGATAACGCCGTCGACGAAACCATCACCATCGAATACGAGGTCCTCGTCGCCAACGACGTGGTGAACCAAAGCGGCGACCAGCTGAACAACAGCGCGCAGTTTATCTGGGACAGCACCGATGACGGCGTCGACAACCCCACCGTCAACGACACCGATTCGGCGGAGGAGGTGACGGTCATCGAGCCGGACCTGCAGGTGGACAAAACCCTGACCAACACCCCGCAGCCGATCGACGCGGGTGATACGGTCGAATACACCATCGTGATTTCACACACCGGGTTCTCCGATACCGATGCCTTCGACGCGACCTTTATCGATACCCTGCCACCAGAACTGACCAACGTCATACTGGTCAGTGCCGAACTGGACGGTGCGAGCGTCTTCGATCTGTTTGAGGTCAACGGCAATACCGTTCAAACGGCCCCGGACCAATCCTTTGACCTGCCCCAGGGCTCGACCCTGACCCTGGTAGTCCGCGCGGATGTGGTCAACGACGTGGTGCTCGGTTCGGTGGTCAACAACACCGCCACCGTCGACTGGGAAAGCATCGACGGCGATGACCCCAACGAGCGCACCGGCGAGGACGGCGCCGGTGGCGCACTGAATGATTACGAAACCGACGACAGTTTCCAGTTTACCGTGGCGACGGTGGAAGCCGGCAAAACCATCGTCAGCAGTTCGGTGGAGGATGAATACAACGGACTCACCGAAGCGGTGATCGGCGAAGAGGTCACCTATCAGGCCAGTTTCGAAGTCCCCGAGGGTGTGGTGATCAACGCCCAGATTCTGGATACCCTGCCGGCGGGGATGGAGTTCCTCAGCCTGGACAGCATCACGATCGGCGACGATATCGTCATTCAGAATGGCGGCTTCGGCGACCCGACCGTGGTCGTCAATCCCGACGGCACCACCAGTTTGGATTTCGGTTCCGCAACCGTCGAAAACGTCGGCACCGATGACGTCCCGGACATGATCACGCTCGTGTACACGGTGCGGGTCACCAACGTCGAGTCCAACCAGGCCGGTACCGAGCTGATCAACAACGCCCAGTTCATTACCGACAATGGCACTTCGGAAGCCTCCACCACCGTCACCGTGATCGAGCCGGTGCTGACCATCGACAAGAGCGCCAACATCACCAACGGCGACAACGGCGACGACGTCAGTTACACCATCACCATCACCAACCCGGACGACGGCAGCAGCACCACCGCCAACGACATCAGCTTCAGCGATCCGCTGCCCCCGGAGCTGACCAATATCACCTTCAGCGCGATGCTGCAGACTGCCGACAGCACCACCGATGTTTCCGGCTTCTTCGACATTGTCGCCGGCGAACTGGTGCTGGATCCGCAGGCAGAACTCGATCTGGATCCCGGCAGCGTGGTGACCATCACCGTCAACGGTACCCTCGCCAACACCATCAGCGGCGACACCATCACCAACGCCGCGGATGTGGACTGGACCAGCCTGGATGGGGACGATGACAATGAGCGCACCGGTGAAGGCGGCATCAACGATTACACTGCCAGTGACGACGTCGACATCACCGTGAACTCGCCGGAGATCGACAAGGTACTGGTATCGACCTCGCAGAACGACGACCTCAACGACGACACCGAGGCCACCATCGGCGAGATCGTCACCTTCTCGGTCACCCTGACCCTGCCGGAGGCGTCACTCACCGGCCAGCTCACCGATGTCTATGGCCCCGGGCTCGAATTTCTCGATCTGGTCAGCGTGACCGCGAGCAACCCCGACGCCATCGACTACAACCCGGACGACATCGTTGTTACCGACGACCCGGCCAACAACACCGTGAGTGTCGACTTCGGCACCATCGTCAATACCGATACCGACAACAGCACCGACGAAACCATCACCTTCACCTTCCGTGCGCGGGTTGCCGATATTCCCTCCAACGTGGACGGCACCACCCTCACGGATGAAGCCACCCTGGATTACGACACCGACGGCGACGGCACCCCGGATACCAGCATCAGTGACGACGCCACCGTGGACGTGGTGGAACCGCTGCTGGATCTGGACAAGGAATTGCTGAGCGACACACCGCTCACCCTGGGCGGTATCGCCACCTACCAGATCACCCTTCAGCTGGATCCCGACAGCGGCGCCAATGCCTACAACGTCACCATCGAGGACGCGCTGCCGCCATACCTGTCCGCGGTGGAGAATGTGCAGATCGACGTGGCTGGCGGCTCGCCCACCATCGTCGACAATTCCACCGCCAACCTGCTGTCGCTGGATATCAGCGAGATCGATCCCAACACCGTCATCACCATCACCGTCGATGCGCGGGTAACCACTGACCCCTCCGCCGTGGGCCAGACCACCACCAACCTGGTGGAAGGCGAATACACCAGCCTCGACACCCCCGAGGGCGGCGATGACAGCGACATCGAGCGGGAGTATGAAGTCGATGACGAAGTCACTGCGGAGATCGGTGCAGTGGACCTGGTGGTCGACAAGGATGACGGCGGTATTACCGCGGTGCCTGGTGGCGATATCGTTTACACCATCGACTATGAAAACGCCGGCAATATCGACGCCACCGGCGTGGTCATCACCGAATCCCTGCCGGAATATGTGACCTTCGATCCCGCCGCCAACCCCGGCTGGGTGTTGAATGGCGATACCCTGACCTATGACATCGGCGACCTGGCCGCCGGTGAAACCGGCAGTATCGAGCTGGTGGTTACCGTCATCGATCCGCTGCCCACAGGCGTCGAGGAAACCAACAACACGGTTTCCATCGACGGCGACGAAAGCAACGGCACCGATCCAACCCCCGACAACAATATCGACACAGACGTCACCCCACTGGAAGCCGCACCGGATTATGTGATCGACAAGATCGAGAACTTCGAGGATCCGGCCAACCCCGGCGACACCATTTCCTGGACCATTGAAGTCACCAACGAAGGCAATCAGGACGGTACCGGCGTAGTGGTCACCGACTCCCTGCCGGACACCAGCCTGTTCAATAATTTCACCGCCAGCGACGGCGGTGTTATCGACCTGGGCGCGGGTACCGTCACCTGGGAAATTGGCGACATGGCGGTTGGCGACAGCTACACCTTCACCCTGAGTGCGGTGGTCAACGAATCGGTGCCCACGGATATTCCCACCCAGATCAACAGTGTGGTGGTGGAAGATGACGGCACCAACGGCGAGGACCCGACCCCGGACAACAACCGCGACGACGAAGACTTCGACATCGCCTATGTGGATCTCGCCATCGACAAGGACGATGCCGGCGTGACCGTCGAACCCGGCGATACCCTGGTCTACACCCTGGATTACGCCAACAACGGCACCGCCGATGCCACCGGTGTGGTGATCACCGAATCCCTGCCGGAATACGCCACCTTCGATGCCGGCAGCTCCACCGCCGGCTGGATCGACAACGGCGACGGCACCTTCAGCTTCGAGGTCGGCGACCTCGCCGCCGGGGAAACCGGCACCGTCGAGTTCGCGGTGATCATCGACGATCCCATCCCCAGCGGCGTGGAGGAAACCAGCAACACCACCAGCATCACCGACGACGGCGACCACGGCCCGGACCAGAATACGGAAGACAATGACGACGATGAGGTAACGCCCATCGACGGGCGCCCGGATTATGTGATCGACAAAATCGAGCTGTTCGATGACCCCGCCGCCCCCGGGGAAACTATCAGCTGGGATATCGTGGTCACTAACGAAGGCAACCAGGATGGCACCGGCGTCGTGGTCACCGACACCCTGCCCACCGGCGACTTTTTTGATGCCGGCTTTATTGCCAGCGATGGCGGCATCGTGGATCTGGATGCCGGCACCGTGACCTGGAATATCGGCGACCTCGCCGCCGGCGACAGCGTCACCCTGACCCTGACCACCACCGTCAATGAAGATGTACCGCCGGTGCTGCTGCCCACCCAGGTTAACTCGGTGGAAGTCACCGACGACGGCACCAATGGGGAGGACCCGACCCCGGAAAACAATCGCGACGACGAAGAATTCGACATTACCCTGGTGGACCTCGCCATCGCCAAGGACGACGGCGGCATCACCACCACCCCGGGCGGCTCGGTTACCTACACACTGCAGTATGCCAATATCGGCGGGTTTGATGCGGAAGACACCGTCATCACCGAGACGCTGCCGGACAACGTGACCTTCGATGCGGCCAACTCCGATCCGCGCTGGGTGGATCAGGGAGACGGCACACTTACCCTGGATCTCGGCACGGTGGCGGCCGGTGAAAACGGCAGCGTCACCTTTACCGTGATCGTCGACGACCCGCTGCCCGCCGGTGTAGAGGAAATACTGAACGAAACCGAGATTGACTATGGCGGAGGCAATGGCCCGGATCAGAACCTGAGCAACAACACCGACGATGACACCACCCCGGTCATCGCCCAGCCGGATTATGTGATCGACAAGATCGAGAATTTCGACGACCCCGCCCACCCCGGTGACACCATCGAGTGGACCATCGAGGTTAGCAACCAGGGCAACCAGGACGGCACCGGCGTAGTGGTGACCGACACCCTGCCGGATACCACCCTGTTCAGCGAATTTACCGCCAGCGACGGCGGCGTGATCGACCTCGCGGCGGGCACCGTGACCTGGGACATCGGCGACCTGGCGGCGGGCGAATCCCTGACCTTCACCCTCACCGCGGTGGTGAGCGATTCGGTGCCCACGGATATCCCCACCCAGACCAATACCGTGGTGGTGGACGACGACGGCAGCAACGGCGAAGACCCGACCCCGGACAACAACCGCGACGACGAAGATCTGGATATCACCTATGTGGATCTCGCCATCGACAAGGACGATGGTGGCGTGGACGGTGACAACCCGGCGGAACCCGGCGACACCATCACCTACACCCTGGATTACGCCAACAACGGCACTGCCGATGCCACCGGTGTGGTGATCACCGAAAGCCTGCCGGACTACGTCACCTTCGACCCCGCCGACAACCCCGGCTGGGTACTGGACGGCGATACCCTGACCTTTGATATCGGCACCCTCGCCGCCGGTGAAACCGGCTCGGTCACCCTGGTGGTCACCGTCATCGACCCGCTGCCCGCCGGCGTGGAGGGCACCAGCAACAGCGCCAGTATCGAGGACGACGGCAATGTCGGCCCGGATCAGAATCTGGTGGACAACAAGGACGACGAAGTCACCCCCATCGACGGTCGCCCGGACTATGTGGCGGAGAAAACCGAGAACTTCGAGGACCCGGTCAACCCCGGCGACCCGGTGTCCTGGACCATCGAAGTGCGCAATGAAGGCAACCAGGACGGCACCGGTGTGGTAGTCACCGACAGCCTGCCGGACACCAGCCTGTTCACCAATTTCAGCGCCAGCAACGGTGGCGTGATCGACCTCGCTGCCGGCACTGTCACCTGGAACATCGGCGACCTGGCGGTAGGTGACAGCGTGACCCTGAGCGTCTCCGCGGTGGTGAGCGACAGCGTGCCCGCCAATGTCGGCCCGCAGACCAATACCGTGGTGGTGGACGACGATGGCAGCAACGGCCTCGACCCGACCCCGGACAACAACCGCGACGACGAGACCCTGGAAATCGAGTTCGTGGACCTGTTTGTGGACAAGGACCACGGCGACGCCGAACCCGGCCCCACCGACACCCTGGTATACACCCTGAGCTACGGCAATCTCGGCACCGCCGAGGCCAATGGCGTAGTGATTACGGAAACGCTGCCGCCGAACACCAGCTTCGATGCCGCCAACTCCAGTTCCGGCTGGGTGCAAAATGGCGACACCTTCACCTTTGACGTCGGCACCCTGGCCGCGGGGGAAACCGGCAGCGTCACCTTTGCGGTCACCATCGACTATCCCCTGGACGCCACGGTGCAGCAGATCGACAACACCGCGGTAATCACCGACGACGGCGGCCACGGGCCGGACCAGGACCTGGAAAACAACCGCGACGACGATGTCACCGACCTGTTCAACCCCGGCCCCAATGTGGACAACATCACCCTGTCCCGGCTGTACCCGGAGTACATCTACCCGCCGCGGGAATGGGAGCGCCAGGCCCCGGAAATGCACGGCCGCCTGATCTCCAGAGAAACCCAGGACGTCACCGCCAACCTGCAGGGCGGGCGCAACGGCAACCACTTCGACCCGGCCTTCGGCACCACAGACGGCCACCGCTACCCCAACGACTGGTCGCAGGTATTCCGCAACGACCTCAGCATCGAGACCGGTGCCGCGGGCAGTTCTGGTGAACCATCCAGCCCGCTGGAAATGGATGGGGACTTTGGCCGCTACCGCGCCAACTCCCTGTTCGGCGACTTCGAGCGCCCCGCCGCCAGCCCCGAATTGCCGAGCAGCCCGGACATGGCCCCGGTCCCCGAGCCCCTGCCGGCGCCACTGCAGGAGGAGCCCGTCAACCTGATCATGGAGCGCCACCCGATGCAGCAGCAGTTGGACGACATCGCCCGCGAGCTGAGTGAAGCGCGGGTATCGCCCCTGCTCGCCGCTTTGGCCGCGCTCACCGCCGAGGAAACCGGAACCGTCACCAGGAAATAACCACGACAGCGCCGGCGGGCGACGCAAAATGTCAACCGTCTGGCCAGTTCGGTCAATTCCCACCGCAGCGGATACCGTATGCTGCTGCGGTGGGCACCTCATATCGCCTTTATCCCATTGCGAAATCCGTCCGCAATCGTCCAGAGTGTGAAGAAAAGCCCGCGTACAATCGGCTTTCGACCGTGGCCATTCGCGCACTGTCGGACAAGTGAATACAACAATCGAACATCCAGTCGAGCCAGAAGCATGACCGAGATCGCCGCTCCCGTAGAAAACCATCAGTCCCAGGCCCTGTCATCGCTGTTGCACGCACAGCGCCAGGCCTACCTCGCCAACCCCGCGCCGGACCGCGAACAGCGGATCAACGACCTCAAGGCGCTGGCGCGAATGATCCGCGAACACCAGGATGAACTGGTACAGGCGGTGAGCCGCGACTATGGCAACCGCTCTCAGCACGAGACCCTGTTCGCGGAAATATTCCCTGCCCTGGACAGCATCAAGGACACCATCAAGCGACTGAAAAAGTGGATGAAACCACAGCGTCGCCATATCGACATCACCGCCTTCCCCACCTCGTCGGTAAAAGTGATTCCGCAGCCGTTGGGCGTAGTGGGCGTGATCGTGCCGTGGAACTTCCCCATCAACCTGTCCTTCGGCCCGCTGATCAATATCTTCGCCGCCGGCAACCGCGCGATGGTGAAAATGTCGGAGAACTCCCGCAATCTCACCGCGCTGTTGAAGCGCATCAGCGGCGACTATTTCCCCGAGAGCAAGCTGGTATTTATCGAGGAAAGCGGTGGTGTGGGCATCGAGTTTTCCACCCTCAAGTTCGACCACCTGATCTTCACCGGCTCCGGCACCACCGGCCGCAAGGTCATGGCTGCCGCCGCCGCCAACCTGGTTCCGGTTACCCTGGAGCTGGGCGGCAAGTCCCCGGCCATTGTCGGTCCCGATTTTGATATCGACAAAGCGGTCGAGCGCGTACTTTTCTGGAAACTGTTCAACGCCGGCCAGATCTGCACCACCGTCGACTACCTGTTATTGCCGGAAGACAAGGTGGAAGCCTTTGTCGAAAAGGCCAAGCAAATCTTCAAACAGCGCTACCCGGATATCCAGCACCCGGACTACACCTCGGTGATCGACGAGCGCTCCTTTCAAAGAATCTGGCAGACCCTGGATGACGCAACGCAGAAAGGCGCCACTGTCATCGATCTTACCGATGGCCAGGGCCAGCGGGACGACCCGCTGAAAAAATTCCCCGCGCATCTGCTGATTGATGTCAGCGAAGAAATGGATGTGATGAAGCGGGAAATCTTCGGTCCACTGCTGCCGATCAAGACCTACAAAAACCGTGAGGAAGTGGCCGCGTACATCAACAATGGCGACCGCCCGCTGGCGATCTATCCGTTCACCAACGACAAATCCCTGCGGGATTACTACATCGACCATGTAATGTCTGGCGGTGTGAGTGTGAACAACGCGGTGCTGCATGTAGGCCAGCACGATATTCCCTTCGGTGGCGTGGGCGAAAGCGGCATGGGTCACTATCACGGCTACGAAGGTTTTATCACCTTCTCCAAACTGCGCCCGGTGTTCTACCAGGGGCCCCTGGATCCACTGAAGTTCTTAATGCCGCCATACGGCAAGCTGGCGGATAAGATGATGAAGTTGATGTTGCGGCTGACCAGGTAAACCCACCACGCTTCCGATACGTAAATCTCCACGTGAAGGCATAGTGCCCGGCACTTTGCCTTCACGTCTCATTTCAGAGAATCTTCCCTGCTCACTCGACACTACAAAATTGCGATATAAGCGTATTTTTTGTAGGGTTTTCTCCAGAGATTAGCCATACCGGCGCTCTTTTTTCTGGACTCTTTTTCCCAAGAGCCTCCAGCACCATTGCGGCGATGCAACATCGTCGTGCATACCGGGCACTGTCGCCCGCCATCTTATCGCGCACACCAATACGGATATTTGCGGAACTCGCGCGATCACAAGGAGAAAAAAATGTCTGCAAACTATCGCAGCAATCATCACCACTCTGACGCAGTATCAACAGCAGAAACAACACCAATAACAGCACCACGAACAATACCAGCACCAATAAAAGCACTGCTTACCCGGCGCACCCTGTTAGCCAGCGCCATTGCCCTCACCGCCACACTCGGCACCGTGCCTACCCTCGCCCAGCAGTCCGTACTGGAAGAAGTCACTGTCACCGCACAGAAACGCGAGCAGTCGATGCAGGACGTTTCCGTCGCGGTCAGCGCCTTTTCCGGCGACGCCATCGACAAAATGGGCTTTGAGGAAGGACTGGATATTACCCAGCAGGTGCCCAACATGAACTTCTTCGCCATCTTCGGCGAAGCCTCCAGTCCCTCCGTCAGCCTGCGCGGTATCAGTTTGGTGAATTTCTCCGACTCCTGGGAATCTCCGGTTTCCATATACGTGGACGACGTCTATCGCGGCAATCCCGCCGGCTCCGCGATTCAACTCTTCGACCTTGAACGGGTAGAGGTGCTGCGCGGCCCCCAGGGCACCCTCTACGGCCGCAACACCACCGGTGGCCTGGTGCACTACGTTTCCCGCAAGCCCACCGACGAGTTTGCAGCCAGTGCCAGTGCCAGTTACGGCAGCTATTCCGAACGCATTCTCGAAGGCACCGTCAGCGGGCCACTCAGTGAACATATTCGCGGTCGCGTCGCCATCAAAAGCACGAACAACGATGGCTGGCAGACCAATACCGTCACCGGCGACAAGCTCAACGATACCGACAGTTTTGGTTACCGCACGCAACTGGAGTTTGACCTCAGCGATAGCGGCAGCCTGTTGCTGAACGTGCATGGCAGCGAAGCCGATCAGCAGTCCGTGGGCTTTGCCCATATGGGCTACCTGGAAGAAGCGGTGGAGGGTGCGAACAAATGTTCCGTGGCGGCCATCCACAACGGCGCCTGCACCAGCGCCTCCTTCGGACTCACCGGCATCCAGGCCACCGACGGCAAATACGGCCCGGAATATGTTGCCAGCGGCGCCGCGGATGGTCTGGCAACCAAAATTGACACCTTCGGCAGCTCCGCCACTCTCAGCTGGGATTTCGACAGTTTCAGCCTCACTTCCATCACCGCCTATGAAGAACTGGACAAGTTCCTGCAGGACGACGGTGACGGCACCGCCATCGTCTGGTTTGACGAGCAGTATGCGGTGGATGCGGAACAGTACACCCAGGAAGTCCGCCTCAACGGCAGCTCCGAAACCACGAATTGGGTAACCGGTTTTTACTACTACAAGGACGACCGCGGCCTGGTCACCGAGGCGCCAACCACCGCAGACGGCCTCTGGCACCGGGAGATCGTCACCCTCGACAGCGCATCCTGGGCGCTGTTTGGCCAGCTGGAATACGATCTCTCCAGCACCCTGACCCTGGTGAGCGGCCTGCGCTATACGGAAGAAGAGCGGGACTTTACCCAGGATGCCGGCCCCAGTTTTTACGAGGATGCGGTCGACACCAGCAAAGACCTGAGCGACAACGCCACCACCGGCCGCATCGGCCTCGACTGGCGCCCGGCGCCGGACACCCTCGCCTACGCCAGCTATTCCACCGGTTTCAAGAGCGGCGGCTTTTCCGGCAGCTACAACCGCAATGACCTGGCCACCGACCCGGTGGGTGCGGAAAATATCGATAACTTCGAGCTGGGCCTGAAAACCACCATCGCCGATGTCTATCGACTGAACGCCGCCGCCTTCCATTACACCGTGGAAGACTATCAGGCACAGGTATTTATCAGTGTGGCGGAAGGCAGTGTGATCACCAACGCCGGCGATGTCACCGGCACCGGTGCCGAGGTGGAACTGACCGCGCCGATTACGGACAACTTTGAAGTCATCGCCGGCGCCGGCTGGCTCGATACCGAATTCGATTCGGAGCAGATTTTCCAGGTCGCCGAAGATGCGTACACCCTCGACGGCAATGAACTGCCCTCCGCACCGGGCTTTACCTACAACCTGATGGCCCGTTACTACATAGGCCTCGGCGGCAACGGTGAGCTGGTTTTCCAGGGCGACTACGCGTGGCAGGACGATCACTACTTACAGATCGAAAACGACCCCTATTCGAAACAGACCGCCTATGGTCTGGCCAACGCCAAGGTCAGCTGGCACTCCCCCAATGACACTTACAGTGTCGAAGCCTTTGCCAGAAACCTTACCGACGAGGAATATTTCACCTACCAGAATACGCTGGGAGCGGACTGGGGTTACGGTGTCTGGGGCCAGCCCCGCACCGCCGGCCTCCGGGTGAACTGGAAAATGTGATACTCCCGGGAGCGCGGCGCAAGCCGCGCTCCCCCCTCCCATTTCCCTGTCCGTTGTAATTCACCATTCCACGCCCTTGCGCGCAGAAATACCATGTTCAAACGCGTGCTTGTGGGATTTCATTTCCGTCACCGTATCCGCAATATCCAGCAGATACGGTTTGGCCCCTCGCCCGGTAATAATCACACTCTGTTCCCGTGGCCGGTTGTGTATGGCTTCGATCACTTCCGCCTTGTCCAGCCATTTGTAATTCAGCGCGTAGGTGAGTTCATCCATCACCACCAGATAGACGCTGTCATCCGCCAGTGCGGCCTTCAGTTTTTCCCACACCGCCTGCGCCGCCGCCTTGTCCGCCTCGAAGTCCTGGGTTTCCCAGGTGAAGTCGGTGCCCATCTCAAACCACTGCAGCGGGTATTGCTCGGGCGGCAATTGGCTCAGCAGGTTTTTCTCGCCACATTCCCACACCCCCTTGATAAATTGCCCCACCACCACGTTGTAGCCGTAACCCAGTGCGCGGGTCACGGTGCCCATCGCAGCAGTGGTCTTGCCTTTGCCATCACCGGTGTACACGATGACGATACCGCGCTCTTCCAGCGCCTTGGCGACACCGGCATCGACGATTTCCTTGCGCGCCTGCATGCGTTTTTTATGGCGATTTTGTTTGTTGTTTTCGGGTTCAGACATAACGATCAACCAATACATTTTACCGAAGCATAACAGCTAACGGAGTGCAGGAATTTCCGAGGGATAAGCGCACTGGCGGCCCGGTATGCAACGATTGCCGGCAGGTTGTGGAGTATCGGGCCGCCAGTGCGCGCCCGCGGGACGAAAAATATTTTTGGGAAGTTGTGGGACGGGAAATGGAGGGCGGGCCTTCGCGGCCCGCTTGCGGAGCTGGAGCTCCGCGCTCCCGGGGATCAGTTCAGGTTGAACTGGATTCCGGCATACACTGCCGCGCCCGTCGTATAGTAGCCCGCGACTTCACGATAATCCTCGTCGAGCAGGTTTTCCCCGCGCACACTGAAGCTGACGCGCTGGTTGAGTCGATACATGGCCGTCAGGTCAAAGCGGTTATAGCTGTCCAGCTGTTCCGGGTCGCCACCAAATACCAGCGCCGGACTCTGGCGATCCGCCACATGGCGCAGGTTGCCCGACAATGTCAGAGCGTCCCCAAACAGCGCGTAGCTGCCGCCCAGATTGTAGACTTCCTGTGCCACATTCAGACGCTGCTCACCGGCACTATCGGTGCTGTCGAGCCAGGTACCGTTGGCATACCAGCGACCGGCTTCGCCGATGTTGCCCGCCAGGGACAGCTCCACCCCTTCAGAATCGCTGTCACCATCGTCCTGCGCGTAGGCGCCCCAGCCGGTGCCCAATCCGTTGACGTACACAATGGCATCGGTGACCGTCTGCTGGAAGGCCACCAGCTCCAGCTGCAACAGCTCTGCATAACTGTACTCCAGGCCCAGCTCGTAACCGCGGCTGGTTTCCGGCCCCACCGGCGCGGCGCCGCCAATCAGGTTGGTGGAAACCTCGTAGGGGCTGGGCGCGCGGAAGCCGGTGCTGGCGCTGGCGCGGTACTTGATTTGCTGGTTGTCCCCGATCAGCTGCGGCAGTGCGGCGGAAATCCGCCAGCTGTTGTGATCCTGATCTTCCAGGCTGTCGCGGCGAAAACCGACGCTGTAAAAAACCTTGTCCGCCAGGTCCGCACGCCACTCGCCGTAGAGCCCGACAATATCGATTTCCTGGGTGGTACCGGCGGATTCGTAATTCTGGCGATCCAGATCGGCGCCCCAGGTGAAGGCACCCCCGGCCAGCGCGCGGCTACCGATATAGTTCAGTTCGGTAATACTGCCTTCCATGGTGTAACTGCTGGTGCCCGCAGAGAAGCTTTCCCGTTCGAGTGCCTGTTCGGACAGGGAGACCTTGTGATCGGCACCCGCGGCCAACAGGTTTGCGCCCAGCTGATAGCTGGTCTGGGTATAGTCATCCAAACAGTCGTTGATCACATCCCAGCCCAGGTAGCAGCCGTCGAACCCGGTTTCCGCCTCGGTCTGGCGCACCTGTGCTTCTACGGACAGGCGCTCGCTGAAGGCATAGCCAACGCCGGCGCTGGCGGTCTGGTTGTCGTAACCGTCGCGCTCGCCGCTGGTGTCCGCGACCCGCGCGTTGAAGCCGTCGCTGTTCAGCTGGCTCAGGTTCAGCCGATAATTCCAGCCGCCCTGCTCGCCGCGTGCCGCCAGCTGCGTGCGGTCGGTGTTGTAACGACCGGTTTCCGCAAACAGCTGCAGCTCCAGCGGCTGTTTGGCGCGCCTGGTGATGATATTGATCACACCGCCGGCACCGGCGCCGTACATCATGCCCTGGGGACCGCGCAAAACCTCGATGCGCTCGACATCGCCCGCCAGCAGATGCTGAAACTGTGCGGTGACCTGGGTATTGGTAGGATCCGCCACATTGACGCCGTCCAGCAGTACCAGGGTGCGCGCGCCGGATTCACCGCGCACATAGACGTTGCTCACTTTTCCGAGACCGCCATTGTTGCTGACGGAAATCCCCGGCAGGGTTTTGACCACGTCCAGCAAGGTGCTGTAGCCGAGCTTTTCAATATCCGCCGCGGTGAGTACGGAGACGGAAACACCGCTCTCGGCGCGAGGAATTTCTACCCGGCTGGCAGTAACGGTGATCTGTTCAAGGTTATTTTCCGCGGCGAGCGCGGACTGTGCCACCAGCGCGAGTGCGCAGGAAAGACCCGAACGCCTGAACACACCTGCAGGCATGTAAGAAAAATATGGATGCATGAGAACCCCAATCTGAAAAATGATCGATTGAGGGAGGGGAATACAAGGGCGAGAGAAAAGAGCGGCGGGCGAAAACCAAAACAGGACAAACCCCAGTTGGCATAAACCCAAAGTGCCGCAAACAAGCCCAGACAAAGCCCTCCGCTTTATCGCTATATGGATTGCCTGAGGCCGGTATCGGGCTTAGCGCTCTCTGCAGCAAGCAGACAGCACATCACCGTTGCGGGGGCAGCGCCGGATTGAGCCAGTTGTTGTGAACAAGCGATCACCGGACTTCCCGTTTAACCCAGCCAAGCAAGCCGCTTGTGGCGGCGAGTGCTGCTGGGCACCTGAAGCGGGCGGGATTATAGCGGATTGCCGGGCGGGACTACAGCAGGTCGCCGGCGATGAATTCGGCGCGACCGTCGCGCCAACGGAATTCGCTGTGGATACCGTACACTTCGCCGACCCGGGCCGGGGTCAGCACCTGCTCGGGCGTACCTTCCGCAAACAAGCGCCCGCCCTGCATCAACAGGAGTCGGTCACAGTAGCGCGCCGCGAGGCCCAGATCATGCAGTGCCAGCACCACGGTTTTGCCGCTGTCCGACTGCTGGCGGAAGGTCTGCATCAGCTGCAACTGGTGGCGGATATCCAGGGCGGCACCCGGCTCGTCGGCAATCAGCAGCGGGGCATCGCCGACCAGCAGTCGCGCCAGCTGTACCCGCCGCAGCTCGCCACCGGAAAGATGCGTTACCTGCCTGAGCGCCAGTTCGGTGGCATCGACCTGCGCCAGGGCCCGGGCAACCCGTTCCCGCACCGCTGTCCTGCTGATGGCCCGCCCCCAGGGCAACAGACCCAGCGCCACCAGGTCTTGCGCCGCCATACTCCAGGCCGGCACCTCCTGCTGCGGCAGGAAGGCACAGCGCCGCGCGCGCTCCGCTACCGGGATACCCGCCAGCGCGCGGACTCCCAGGGATACCTCGCCAGCGCTCGGTGGCAGGAGTCCGGCGAGCACACTCAGCAGACTGCTTTTACCGGCGCCATTGGGACCGATGACCGCGGTCAGCTCGCCCGGGCGGATGTCGCAGTGGACATCGTCCAGCACCGGCCGGCGATCGCGCGTCAGTGCCAGTG
The DNA here is from genome assembly GCF_029869925.1 of Microbulbifer bruguierae. Taxonomy (NCBI): domain Bacteria; kingdom Pseudomonadati; phylum Pseudomonadota; class Gammaproteobacteria; order Cellvibrionales; family Microbulbiferaceae; genus Microbulbifer; species Microbulbifer bruguierae. The sequence goes on from NZ_CP118605.1 coordinate 2,202,620, forward strand.
CGTTGCAGCGCAGTACCACAGGAAGTTCCTGTTCAGTCACAAGCGCATCTCCCGCCGCCCGCTGACGATCAACCAGAAAAAGAACGGGGCGCCGATAAACGCGGTGACCGCACCGATGCGCAACTCCTGGGTACCCACGGTGTTGAGCACCAGCACATCCGCCAATTGCAGCAACAGGGCGCCGGCGAGGGCGCTCGCCCACAACAGGCGTCCGGGGTCCTGCGCCACCAGCGGACGCATCAGGTGCGGCACTACAAGACCGATAAAACCGATGGTGCCCGCCACCGCAACGGAACTGCCCACGGCAAAGGCGATACCGAACAGCACCAGTAATGGGTAACGCCGACCGGCAAAGCCGAGGGACGCGGCACTGGCCTCGCCGAGGGACAGCGCGCGCAGATAATTACGTGAGAGAAACAGCAGTACCGCGCCCACGGCAATAAACGGCAGCGCCAGCAACACCTGGTCCCAGCCGCGGTTGGCCAGGGACCCCAGCAACCAGAAGACGATTTCCTGCATCGCAAACATGCTCGGCGCATAGTTGAGGGCCAGCGCCATCAGCGCCGACAGAAATGCATTGATGGCCACCCCGGCCAACACCAGCCGACTGGCACTAGCGCCGCGTCCCGCCAGCAACCACACACAGCCCACCGCCAACAGGGCGCCGACAATCGCCAGTAGCGGCAGCGCCATGCCACTCGCCACACCACTGACCAGGGTTCCGTAATACAGCACCAGTATCGCCGCCAGTGCCGCGCCACTACTCACCCCCAGCAGGGCCGGTTCCGCGAGGGGGTTGCGCAACATGCCCTGCATCGCCGCGCCGCCCATACCCAGCGCCGCACCCACCAGTAATGCGAGCGCCGCGCGCGGCATCCGCAATTGCCACAGGATCACCGCGTCACTGCTGTTCCCGCGCCAGCCGGCGAACAGCGCGGCGGGCAGGTCGATGGCGACCGGTCCACTGGACAGCGCCGCCACCACCGCCACCGGCAGCGCCACCAGTAACAGAGCGATAACCGATTTATTCCGCGTCGACAATTTCTGCTCTCTTTGCATTCAGTTGTTGCAGTACGTCCACCACCGCCAGCGCCGGGCAATACCCCAGCTGTTCCGGCAGCCGATAAGTGCGCCCGCGGTCGATATAGCGTTTCAGCACCGGGTGGCGCTCCGCCAGGTGGGCAATGGCAAAGTCCTGCGCGCCGCCGTAAAACACCAGCAGGTCCGGTTCCAGCGCGATCACCTGCTCCAGGCTCACGCGCCCCAGCTGGTTGACCCCGGCAGCCATCGCCAGGTTGGTAAATCCGGCGCGGGTCAGCAGCTGGTGTTCCAGCATGCCACTGCCGTAGGTAATGTTATTGGCGGACAGGATCAGGGCGCGGGGATGATTGACTGTTGTGCTTTCCGCGGGTGGCTCCAGTAACAGTGCGGACAGCTGTCTTTGCTGCGCCAGCAATGGCGGCAGCGGACCGAGCGCCGCAACCAGCGCGGCCAACTGGGACTGCAGTTGTTCGAGACTGTAGGCATCGGGAATCCGCACCACGGAGAACCCCAGTTGCTCCAATCGCGCGGCCGCGCGCTGGGCGCCAAATTGTCCGGTCAGCACCAGGTCCGGCTTGAGTGGCAGCAACTCTTCCGCCTGCGCGCGATTGCGGTACACATGCTCGGGAATCGGCGCCTTGCGATACTGCGGCTGATCGGAAAGCCAGGTCACCGAGACAATCTGCTCTGGCGGCAGCCAGTTGAGGATGACCTGGTCCATACACAGGTTGAGCGACGCCACCCGCTCGGCGCCCGAGGCGGGTACAGTGCCGGCCAGCACACACAGTAACCATACCGCCTGCCAGAGCGTTTTCATCCTTCCCTGGTAGCGCATCAATCAAGCCATATCCAGTGCGTTCAGCGCTTCGGACAGGGTTTTGACCGCTATCACCTGCATGCCTTCGATATCGGTTTTGAGGCGGTTGGCCGCGGGCACGATGGCTTTGCGGAAACCGTGCTTTGCCGCTTCCCGCAGGCGCTCCTGGCCGGAGGGCACCGGGCGGATTTCTCCGGCAAGACCCACCTCGCCAAAAATCATCATGTCGCGGTCGAGGGTACGATTGCGGAAACTGGAGACGACGGCCATCAGCAGGGTGAGGTCGGCGCTGGTCTCCATCACCTTGACCCCGCCGACCACATTGATAAACACATCCTGGTCGCCAACCAGCACACCGCCGTGACGGTGCAAAACGGCCAGCAGCATGTTCAGGCGGTTCTGGTCCAGCCCCACCGCCACCCGGCGCGGGTTACCCAGGCTGCTGTCATCCACCAACGCCTGCAGTTCCACCAGCAGCGGGCGCGTGCCCTCCCACACCGAAGTCACTACCGAGCCCGCCGCAATTTCGTCGGCACGCTGCAGGAAGATCGCCGAGGGGTTGGAGACTTCTTTCAGGCCCTGCTCGGTCATCGCGAACACCCCAAGCTCGTTCACTGCGCCAAAGCGGTTTTTGTGCGCGCGCAGGGTGCGGAAGCGGGAATCGTGGGTACCCTCGAGCATGATGGAGCAATCGATGATGTGCTCCAGTACTTTCGGACCGGCGAGGCTGCCGTCTTTGGTCACATGCCCCACTAGAATCAGCGCGGTACCGGTCTGTTTGGCAAAGCGGGTCAGGTAGGCGGCACTCTCTCGCACCTGTGCCACCGAGCCCGGTGCGGACTGCACCTCGGCCATGTGCATGACCTGGATGGAGTCCACCACCATGACCTTGGGTTTTACTTCACCGGCGGTGAGGCAGATCTGCTCGACATTGGTCTCGGACAACATCTGCAGGTGGTCCGCCGGCAGCCCCAGGCGCTTTGCGCGCATCGCCACCTGCTGCAGGGATTCCTCACCGGTCACGTACAGCGCCGGCAGGTTTTGCGAAAGGTGACACAGGGTCTGCAGCAGCACGGTGGATTTACCGGCACCGGGATGCCCGCCAATCAACACCACCGACCCGGGCACCAGCCCACCGCCCAGCACCCGATCCAGTTCGCTGGCATTGGTGGGGATACGGGGCAGCTCGCTGAGGTCGATCTCGGAAAGCTTCTGCACCTTACCCTGCCCCGCAGCACCGGCGTAGCCGGCCTGGGCATCGGTAAAGTTGGCCGAGCGACTGTCCGTGTGCGCCGGCCCCAGCCGCACTTCACTCAGACTATTCCAGGCCCCGCAGGCACTGCACTGGCCCGCCCATTTGCTGTAGTCGGCTCCGCATTCATTACACACAAATGCGGTTTTGGATTTTTTGGCCAAGGTGTGTCTCTCAGTTCTTGGTACGGTGGTATCAGCTCTTTTCTGGCTTTGTGGCGGTGCCGCTATCGGGTGTGAACTTCTACCCGGGACCGTCTGCGGCCAGGACAGCCGCAGCCGAGCCCCCAGGAATGGGTTCACGGCGTGTCCCGGGGAGAAGATCCCGGTCAAGGCGCCCGGAGCTACCCGACAAGGTACCCCGAAAAGCGAAAGATTCTACCCTTCCTGCGCCACGGGGGAAAATTCACGGACGCGCCCATGCACCCACTGGTACAACACCGGCAGAACCACCAGGGTCAGCAACGTCGAGGAAATAACCCCCCCGATCACCACCGTCGCCAGCGGTCGCTGGACCTCCGCCCCAGTGCCTGTATTCAACGCCATAGGCACAAACCCGAGGCTCGCCACCAGCGCCGTCATCAGCACCGGCCGCAAGCGCAACATCGCGCCGTCCACCACCGACGTATACAACTCACCACTCTCCCGCCAGCGCTCGCGAATAAACGACAGCATCACCAGACCATTCAGTACCGCCACCCCGGAGAGCGCAATAAACCCGACGCCCGCAGAAATCGACAACGGCATGCCCCGCAACCACAGCGCAAGCACCCCGCCGGTCAACGCCAGCGGCACCCCGGTAAAAATGATCAGCGCATCCTTTAACGAGCCAAAAGCCAGCAGTAACAGCGCCAGAATCATCACCAGCGTCAACGGTACCACTACAGACAAGCGGTCACTGGCAGACTTCAATTGCTCAAAAGTACCGCCGTAATCCAGCCAGTAGCCCGGTGGCAGCTGCACCGCATCCGCGACTTTTTCCTGCACGTCGCGCACAAAGGATCCCAGGTCCCGGCCGCGTACATTGGCCGTGACCACCACCCGGCGCTTGCCGTTCTCGCGACTGATCTGTCCCGGCACCGGCACCCATTCCAGGTCCGCAACCTCCTCCAGAGGCACAAAGCCTCCCGTCGGCAACGGTACCGGTAGCGAGGTCAGGCCGTCGATATCCCGGCGCAGGGGCTCCGGCAAACGCACCACCAGTTCAAAGCGGCGGTCGCCCGCGTAGATCAGCCCGGCGGATTTTCCACCAATGGCCGCGGCGATCAGTTCCTGCAGCGCCTGCAGATCGAGTCCGTACTGGGCCAGGGCGATACGCCTGGGTTTGACCGCGAGCACCGGCAGGTCGTCAACCTGCTCGATACGCACATCCGCAGCGCCCTCGACCTGGCGTACCTGGGCGAGAATTTCTCCGGCCGATTTGCGCAAGCGGTCCAGGTCGTCACCGAAAATTTTTATTCCCAGGTCCGCGCGCACACCGGAAATCAGTTCGTTGAAACGCATCTGAATCGGCTGGGTGAATTCGTAGTTGTTGCCCGGTACCTGCTCTACCGCTTCCTGCAACTGTTCGAGCAATGCCGTGCGGGAAAGCGTGCGGTCCGGCCACTCGAATTTCGGTTTCAGAATCACGAAGGTATCCGCCACATTCGGCGGCATCGGATCGGTGGCCACTTCCGGTGTGCCGATTTTGGAAAATACCCGCTGCACTTGCGGGAAAGCCGACAGCGCCTGTTCCAGCTGCCGCTGCATCGACACCGATTGCTCGAGGCCGGTGCCCGGAACGCGCAGTGCATGCAGGGCGACATCGCCTTCGTTCAGTTGCGGCACGAATTCTGATCCCAGGGAAGTCGCCAGCCAGGCGCACAGCAGTAGCAGCAACAATGCCAGGGAAACCAACAGCCAGCGCAGCTGCAACGCGAGCATCAGCACCGGTCGGTACAATTTTTTCAGCCCGCGTACCAGAACGCTTTCCCGCTCCTCAATTTTGCCGCGCAGGAATACCGCCACCGCCGCAGGCACCAGGGTAAAGCAGAACAGCATCGCCGCCAGCAGCGCCATTACCACCGTTGCCGCCATGGGATGAAACATTTTCCCTTCCACACCGGTAAGGCTAAACAGCGGTATATATACCAGGGTGATAATCAGCACACCGAACAGGCTCGGCCGGATCACTTCGTTCGTCGCACTGAACACAATGTGCAGGCGCTGCTGTAGCGGCAACGCCTCCGCTTTGCCGCCCGCCGATGCCTGTGCCAGTCGGCGGATGGTGTTTTCCACGATAATCACCGCACCATCCACGATCAGCCCAAAGTCCAGCGCACCGAGACTCATGAGGTTGGCGGACACGCCGGTGGCGCGCATTCCGGTGAGGGTGGCCAGCATCGCCAGTGGAATGACGGCTGCGGTAATCAGTGCCGCGCGGATATTGCCCAGCATCAGGAACAGTACCGCGATCACCAACAGCGCGCCTTCCAACAGGTTTTTCTGCACCGTGGCGATGGCCTTGTCCACCAGCGTGGTGCGGTTGTACACCTCCTCGGCGCGCACACCTGCCGGCAGTGAACCCTGGATATCCTGCAGTGCAATGGCGAGGTCGGCGGAGACTGCGCGGGAATTTTCACCGACCAGCATCATGGCAGTGCCGAGCACGGTTTCCTCGCCATTTTGCGTTGCCGCGCCGGTACGCAGCTCGCGACCGATCGCAACCTCAGCCAGGTCGCCAACCGTTACCGGCGTCGCGCTGCTGCCATCCTTACCAGTCCCCGGCACTTTAACCACCACGCTTTCGATATCGGCTATGGTTTCCAGCTGGCCCGGAGAACGCACCAGCAACTGGCTGCCACCGCGCTCGACAAACCCGGCTCCGCGATTTTGGTTGTTGCGCTGCAGTGCGCTGACCACATCCTCCATGCGCACACCAAAACTCAGCAGCTTGCGCGGGTCCGGAGTCACATGGAACTGCTTGCGGTAGCCACCGATGGTGTTGACCTCGGTTACCCCCGGCACCAGCGCCAGCTGCGGGCGGATAATCCAGTCCTGGATTTCCCGCAGCGCGGTACTATCGTAAGGTCTGCCGTTCTCCTGCCGCGCCTGGGCGTCGGCCGTTACGGTATACATGAAGATTTCACCCAGGCCGGTGGCAATGGGACCCATTTTCGGCTCCAGTCCCGCCGGCAATTCACTGCCAACGGATGCCAGGCGGTTCGCCACCAGATTGCGGGCAAAATAGAGATCGGTGCCCTCGTGAAACACCGCTGTGACCTGCGACAGGCCATAGCGGGAAAGACTGCGGGTATAGGCCAAACCCGGCAGGCCCGCGAGCGCCGTTTCCACATGGAAGGTTACCCGCTGTTCCACCTCCAGCGGTGAATAGCCGGTGGCTTCCGTGTTGATCTGCACCTGCACATTGGTAATGTCCGGCACCGCATCAATGGGCAGGCGTTGATAACTCCAGAGTCCGAGTGCAACGATGATGAGGCTACTGCAAAGCAGCAGCACCCGGCGCTCGATGGAAAATCGCAATAGGGATTCAATCATGCTACCCCCCTTAATGCGTATGTTCGGCGGAGGATTTTTCCAGTTCCGCTTTCAGCAGATAACTGTTTTCCACCGCGTAGCGCGCACCGCTTTTCAGTCCGCTGCGCACTTCCACAAAGTGTTTACCACGTGCACCCAGTACAACCGGCACCGCTTCAAAACGACCGGGGGCACGTTGCACGAACACCACGGTATTACCATCCAGAGACTGTAGTGCTCGGATATCCACCGCGAGTGGAACTTCCGTTGTTGCCACCTCGACACGTCCCTCGACAAAAATACCCGGCGCCCAGATACCATCACTGTTACCGACCAGTACGCGCGCGCGCGCGTAGGGCAAGTTTTCACTGCCCGGCACCACACTGCGCACACTGCCTGTAAATATCCGGTCTCCGGCACTGACCTGCACCCGCTGCCCTTTTCTGACCGACGCCATCCGTGCGGGAAAGACCTGCAGGTCCGCCCACAGTTGCGAGTAATCCGCAACGGTAAACAGTATCTGGTCATTGACGAACTCCCCCGGGCCTGCGTGCTTCGCAGTCACCATGCCGGCGAAAGGCGCGCGCAACTGGTATTCCTGCAGACTCTCATTGGAATCCACCGTCGCCAGCACCTGCCCCTTTTCCACCTTATCGCCGATATGCACCTTCACCTGAGAAACCACACCCGCATAGCGTGCGCGAATATGGCTGACCGCGGTCGGTTCCGGGAGGAGTTTTCCGTACAGCGTCAGGTATTGTTCGAGTTTTCGCGGGCCCGCCAGCGCAGTGGACAGATCTGCCCTGGCCAGTGCCTGCTCCCCAAGTTCCACCACCTTTTGTTCGCCGCGTCCGTTGCCGTGCCCGCCATAGTGCCCCCCGGCACCGGACACGCGACCACTCAACATCAAAAATAAAATTGCAGTGGCCAGCGGAAACTGGCCGCGGAGTTTTCTGCTCAACATCGATAAAAACATTTGGATATTCCTGAATTATTTTTCTGTCGCGGGACTGACGGGCTGGGCACTCACAGATGCCGCAGTCAGCTGTTCGATTTCTGCCGCGGCCAGCAGGGCTCTGGTTGCCTCGTCGATCAGGGCACGGCGGGCATCGAGTAATTCCTCCCGCGCAGAAACCCACTCCTGATAGCCGTAGCGGCCGGCGCGGTAATAGCGTTCGGTTTCTTCCAGTGCACGCATCTGCGCGGGAATGATTTCCGCGCGCAACTGGCGCACGGAGTCGATGGCCTGGGCGCGCAGGGAAAATGCGCGGTTCAGCTGGGTGTAGAAATTGAGACGGGCGGCCTCGCGCTCGGGCGAGATGCCACCGAGAACGGCCTGAGCACTGGCGATCTCGCCGCGGGCGCGGTTGCCGCTGAACAACGGAACGATGACACCGGCAACCAGTGACGTGCTGTCGGTTTCACGACTCTGGCGCACGCCTAGAGACCAGCCGATATCCGCAGAGGCACTGGTGCGAGCGAGCCGCAGCTGCGCGGCGGCGACACGCTCTTCGGAGGCGAACCGCGCCAGCCGGGGACTTTCCTCCAGCCACTGAAAGAATGTCGCGAAATCGCCAGCGACACCCACGTCGTAAAGTGCAGAGCCAGCGACGGAAAACTCCGCGGACAAATCGCCCCACATGGCGGCGAGCGCGATGCGGTCGGCGCGCAACGCCTGTTGCGCGCCATTCAGTGCCAGTCGCGCGCGCGCCAGTGAAGCCTGTGCACGCCATTTTTCCGCCTGTGGCGCGCCACCGGCAGAAACTCTGGCATTTACCGCGTTTAGCGTATCCAGCGCCAGACGCACGGCATCGGATGCCAGCGCTTCTCGCTCACTGCCAGCGAGTACCCTTACAAAGCGCCTGGTTATCTCTCCCAGTAAATCCAGCGCCCGGATCTGGCGCTCCATATCCAACAACAGGCGCTCGCTGTTAACTGCTGCAACTCGCGCATCGCGCTTTCCGTCCAGTTCGATCACCGAAGACAACGCGACCGTAAACTCTGCATTTTCGCCGCCGTCAGAACCGGCAAAATTTTCCAGCTCAGCGTCAAGATTTATCGCCGGCCGCAGAGCCGCCGTCTGTGCGCGCCCGCTCAGTGCGCGGTCGCGGAAATCGAACACCGCCAGGGATGGATTGCGCTGTAACGTCCGGCGGATGGCCTGCTGCAGCGACAGCGGCGACGGTGGAACCAACGCCGCGGCACTTACACTCGGGCTTAACAGTAATACGAGCGCAGCTGTCGCGAGCAAGCCCATAGAGAAATACAGACACCGCACTGAGGGTGTCGTCAGAATACACATATGGTTTTCCTGAATGATTGAATGGAAACGCAGCCTCAGTCACAGAGGTCGCGCGAAAAATTCAATAATTCAGGCAATAGGGGGACGGAAAGGCGTGGAAAAATATCCGTGGATAAAACCTGCATCCACCGCGGCCACCCAGCGGCTGGCGGTGCGGTTGTGGGCAATTTGATTGGTTGCGGGAAGACAAAGTGTAGAACTGCTGTGGCAGTGACAGCAGTGATTACAGTCCTGCACCACATCGGGCTTATGGTGCTCGCCCGGAGTCACCTGTTCGAGCTGAGCCACACCGTCAAGATGTAGTGTTTCGTGATTGCTGTGTTTTGGCTGATCCAGATGTGGAGTACCGTCAGCGGCATCCTGGTGATGGGGCGGCAGGTGTTGAAAAGTGACTTCCAGTTCGCGATGACTGTCATAGCAGGCCGACACCGACTGGAATACCAGCAGCGCTATCAGCATAACGCCATACAGCGTGATCGAACGGAATTTCAACATGGAACTAGTGACCAGTGGTCGCGCGGTGAGTTCCAATTAAAGCAAATCGTGCACAGTGACACAAAGCACTGGCAGCAGGATGCGCCAGCGATTAGCATAAAATAAATCGTTTTACCGTTTGTCCCGATCCGATGATTTTACCCGCCGTCTGGCTTCTCCGTGTTGATGATGTCTCCGAAGGCAGTGCCGAAGCCAGGGCGCTGGAGACTTTGCTCTCGGACGATGAGCTGGCGCGCCGCGCCCGTTACCACAACAGCGCGGCGCGCCATCAATTTACCCTGGGCCGCGCCCTGCTGCGGCGGGTGCTGGGCCAGGTCAGCGGTCAGGCACCGCAGGGGCTGATCTTTTCCCGTAACCACAGTGGCAAACCGCTGCTGACCTCGGTGCCGGACCTGCACTTCAGCCTCAGCCACAGTGGCGAGTGGCTCGCACTGGCAGTTTCCTGCAAGGCGGATATCGGTGTCGATATCGAGCAGCCGCGCAAACCCCGCGACTTTATGCGGATCGCCCGCCACTACTTTCACCCGGACGAATGTGCGCTGTTGGCGTCGCCGCCTGCGGAGCTCACCCCCATGCACTTTTACCGCCTGTGGACCATGAAAGAGGCGTTTTTCAAGGCCCGCGGTACCGGAATTTCCGAAGGGCTTGCACGCATCAATCTGGCCGGGTTCCATCTGGGCCAGGGCATCTCGTTTGCCGACGATCTGGCAGATTCCGACAAACCCTGGCAGTTTCACTACGGGATGTTCGCGCTTCCGGATACTGCACAACTGCACCTGGCCGTGGCCGGCACCGACCCGGGTATCGTTGAGCTCAACCAAGACACGTTTCACCGCGGTTTGGATTTCTGAGCTGCATACACGGCATCTACTGGCCACGAACAAACAGCGACACCAAGTCGTATGAAATAATATTCCAGCCCTCAAGCATGTCCGCAGACGACGCTGTTTGCCGGGATGCGCACTCGCCTGCCGTTGAACCGCCTCGCAATCCATTTACCCGCTAACGCTGCGATACCTGTGCAAATCCGTCGGTAACGTTGTTGAGGGTACCCGATTCCAGAAAGGCCCGGGCAGACGGTATCCCCTTCAGCTGCGCATCGAGGAAGGCCACGCTGACCGCATTCGCCATCAACAGCGCCTGCTCCTGCGGCGCTGCCTCGCGTTCCAACCGGCAAATCAGATTACCGAAATAGTGGTCGGCCCCCTCGGTGACCAGCAGGCTATTGAGCCCTTGCACGCCCCGCTCGTAACTCATGGCGTGCAGTCGCCAGTCCCGGAAAAAACGCGCTTCCACATCCCAGGTACCGGTAGTGACCAGCTGGGGAATCGTCATATTCTGCCAGCTCTGCTCATCGACCATATCGAACATCGGCCCCGGTGGGCTAAACGCCACGATGGCCCGAATACGGGCATCGGGCTCGTGTAAACGGATATCCGATCCGGGTACCGCGGCATCGGCGCCGCCCAGCATCTGCGCGCTAAATGCGCCAAAACTGTGGCCGGTGGCGGCCACCAGACTGCGGTCCATCCGCTGGTCCAGCTCGGCGGATTGCGCGGCGAGCGCATCGAGCCCGTCAAGGATATTGATCAGGTCGCGCGGGCGCTGCTGCATCACCCCGTCCTGACCATAACGGGTCATCGCCAGAATACCGTTCAGCATCCCGCCGGCATCCAGATGATCCGGGGCCAGCACCACATAGCCGTGGCTGACCCAGTGGCGAATGATGCGATCGTAGGAACGCCGGTCGGAAAAATTGCCGTGGGAAAACAGCAGCAGGGGGAAAGTACCGGCGGTATCGGGATAAAACGCGGTCAGCGTCAATGGTCCGTCCCGGGTATCCAGTGTCAATTCCGGAATGGTCGCGACGTTATGGGGGCCCGGGTTGAGGCCATAAACGGCGGACAGATCTGCCCCTGCAGGCATGGACCTGGCCTCCGCCAACACCACCGGCTCAGGCTTGAATGCCAGGGTATAGAGGCCCCATCCGCCAACGAAAAGTATCAGGACAGCCAGGGTCAATCGCTTGAATATTTTCACTGTTAGCCCTCCCGCTCAACAAACGCGATCAGGTCCTGCAGGGCGGCCTCCACGCCTTCGACAGGCAGCAGGTGGCCCGCACCTGGGTAAATCCGCAGGGTGACCGGATTGCCGCTGCGTTCGATAAGGGTTTTGAAACGCTCCGCCTGCGCCACGGGCAGCTGGGGATTTTTCTCTCCCCACATCACCAGGGTAGGCACTGGAATTTGGGGCAACACCGATTCCGTATGCGGAGATTTGAAGTCCTGCATGCGGCCGATAATCCCGCGCCGGGTATCGATGTTTCTGAACACCCGGATGAAATCGGATTTGAAGGCGTCGCTGGCCCGGTTGTCCGCAGTCAGCCAGTCGACAAACTGGTTCAGGGACCAGTCCGGCAGGTATCGCAGTACCCAGTAGGCGCCGTCCGGCAGCCCACCATTTTCGGCATCCGACTTATCATGTCCTTCCAACCCGCCAGAATTGACCAGCACCAGTTTTTCTACCCGGTGGGGATGTTCAGCGGCAAAATTGAACAGGGTTGCCCCGCCCATGGAGGCGCCCACCAGAATGGCCTTATCGATCCCCTGCTGATCCATAAAGGCCTGCAGCGTATGCATGGTGCTCTGTAGGGAATAATCACCATCCGCAGCCAGCGACGACAGACCGTGGCCGGGCACATCGAAGCGATAAACGGGCCGGCTGTGGGCCAACTCAGCTGCCCAGTCGTCCCACATCCCCATGTGGAAAAACATCGCGTGCACCAAAATGACCGGTGTTATGTCCCCGTGGTCGAGGCCTTCGGCCCGGAAGGCAATTTCCGCCGGCCCAACATCCAGATAGGAAATCCCGTCGCTGAACTCGGTATCCCGCAGTGCATGATCCCGGTATGCGTAACCGCCATACAGCGCAAACAACACCAGTAACGTCAAACACGCACCCAGAAGCCGCACTGACCATTTCCAGAAAAATGCCACTGAAACCACCTCGCTTCCCAGTTATTACTTTACCGCGCGAACCCCTAAATATGCGGTGATTCCCAGGTGCGTCACAGAGTTAATTGGGCATAAAAATGGCTTTTATCAATTTTTACTACACAAGACGACAACCCCGAAATCAGCGCAGGGAACGAACGGGAAACGCTGCAACCGGCAAACACATCTTGCTGTCGTGGCATCTTATAACTCCGATATTCCGAATTACTCGATTACCAGCAACCCGCGATACATCTGCATTTGGCAATGGAAAGGATATTCCCCCTTCTCTGCTGCAGGAATGGTGACAGCAGTAATCTGATCCACTGCCAGTTGCGCACTCACCTCCAGGTCGGGAAACAGTACCCATTCAGCGCAGGGAGAGGCATCTTCACGACGAAAATGCAGCACCGTTTCCTGCCCTGCCGGAAGACGGATCCGATCGGGCTCATAGACCCCATCTTTTACCAGTATTTCCAACGTTTCTTCCACCCCCACCGCCTGCTGTTTTTTCGCTTTCGGGGCCAGCCAGAACCACCAAACCGTCAGAGCAATAGCTGCGACCCCCAACAGATTGATCAACAAAGATTCCATTATTTTTCACCTCTCTTCAATTCACCCGTATTGCGAGAGGGCTTGAAAAAACGCAGGCGGTTGGCATTGCTCACGACAGTAACTGATGAAAATGCCATCGCTGCACCAGCAATTACGGGACTCAGCAGCATACCGGTAATCGGATACAGTACACCGGCAGCAATCGGAATTCCCAGGGTGTTGTAAATGAACGCACCGAACAGGTTCTGCTTGATGTTGCGCAGTGTCGCGCGGGACAGTTCCACGGCATCGACAACACCGTGCAGAGAAGAGCGCATCAGGGTGACATCTGCGGATTCGATGGCCACATCGGTGCCAGCACCGATGGCAAAACCCACATCCGCGCGCGCCAGCGCCGGTGCATCGTTGATACCATCACCGGCCATTCCCACTTTGGCGCCATCCTTTTGCAGATCGGCGACAATTTTCTCCTTGTCCTCCGGCAGCAAATCCGCGTGCACGTAATCGATACCCAACTGCCTGGCAACGGCCTCTGCCGTCGCGCGGTTGTCACCGGTCAACATCTCGATGCGCAGCCCCAGCTTTTTCAGCCGCTGGACTGCCTCCGCGGCGTCTTCGCGTATCGGGTCCGCAACGGCAATAATGCCAGCCATGGTGCCGTCGACGGCAGCGTACATAGCGGTGCGCCCCTGCTCCGCCAGTGCTTCCGCTTTTGCGCTCCACTTCCCGGTTTCTATTCCCTCGCGCTGCATCAGTTTTCGGTTGCCGAGCAGAACCCTTTTTCCTTCCACTTCACCGCGCACACCGTGGGCGGTGATGGCTTCGAAACTATGCACGTCACCGAGAGGTAATTCTTTCTCCCGCGCTGCAGTCACAATAGCTTCCGCCAGCGGGTGCTCCGAGCGACTTTCCAGACTCGCGAGCAGCAGAAGCAAGTCATCGGCATCCCCTTCGCTTTCAATATCGGTCAGCTTCGGTGCACCCTCGGTCAAGGTGCCGGTTTTGTCGACCACAAGGGTATCCAGATCCGTTGCCTGCTGCAGGGCCTTGCCGTTGCGCACCAGTACGCCATTTTCGGCGCCCTTGCCCACGCCGACCATTACCGACATCGGAGTGGCCAGTCCAAGAGCGCAGGGACAGGCGATGATCAGCACTGAGGTGAGAACCACCAGCATATGCGCCACTTTTGGAGCCGGTCCCCAGTTGAACCAGATCAGTGCCGCAACCACCGCGATGATGATGACACTGGGCACAAAGATCCCGGAGATGGTGTCCGCCAGACGCGCGATCGGGACACGCGAACTCTGGGCGTTTTTCACCATTTCAATGATCTGCGACAAACGGGTATCTGCGCCGACTTTTTCTGCTGTGAATAAGAGGCTGCCATTTTTGTTCAGGGTGCCAGCGGTAAGTGGATCGCCACCGGCTTTTTTTACCGCTAGCGGCTCGCCGGTGAGCATGGATTCATCCACCAGGCTCTCGCCCTCAACCACGCTGCCATCCACCGGGATTTTTTCTCCCGGCCGCACCCGCAGCTTATCGCCCACTTGTACCTGTTCGATCGGAATATCCACTTCTTCGCCATCGCGGATTACACGTGCACTGGCATCCTGTAATTCCAGCAGTTTTTCCACCGCTGCGCTGGTGCGGCCGCGCGCACGGACTTCCAGTGCCTGCCCGAGATTAATAAGGCCGATGATCATGGCGCTGGCTTCGAAATAAACGTGGCGTGCGGACACCGGCAACACTTGAGGAAGCAGTACCACCAGCATGGAGAACAGCCAGGCAGTCCCCGTACCCAGCGCTACCAGCGTATCCATGGTGGCGCTGTGGTGACGGAAGGCCCGCCATGCGCCGGTAAAGAAATGGCCACCGCAAAATACCAGTACCGCCAGGGTTACCAGACCAACACCGCCCCAGGCCATCTGCTGAACCGGGCTGTTTACCCCCATTTCCCCGGTAGCCAGTCCCCACACCATAAGGGGAATACCCAGCCCCAGAGCAATGCCCGCGCGCCACAACAAATGGCGATAGTGCCCATACTCTTCCTTGCGCTGTTGCTCACGCAGCTCCCGCGCACTGGCCCGCACCAGTTCGGCGCCGTAACCGGCAGACACCACCGCGTCGATACACTCCTGCGCAGCGGCATCACCCTGGACCACAAGGGTTTTATCCGCCAGATTCACACGAGCGTCTTCCACACCGGCAACCTCGCCCAGGGCGCCCTCAATCTTTTTCACGCATCCTGCGCAACTCACGCCCTGCAGACGATAGGTCTGCTGTGGTGCCGAAGCCCTGTTGCCCATCTTGCTCTCCTGTTTCCTTCTCCTAGGACGGATCAGAAAGCCCGCCGCTGAGGTAAAGCGGGCAGGCTTACTATCGGACTGACAGCATAACGGATGACACAGGGACCGCCGATATATTGCCCTAACCTATCGCCACAATAAAAAAGCATTCACTTTCTTTATCGAAAGGTAATGCTACCTTGATATGAAAACAAATTACTTATTTTATTTACTATGCCCATCGCCAACGCAAGGACCACAATGCTGGCAGTGATGCTGGTAACCCTGATCGGGACCGCCGGCATTGCCCTCCCTTACCCTATTCTGGCACCACTCTTTCTCACCAGTCCGGCCAGTGAGCTGACCGAATTTATGGGACTGCCGCCAAAGCTACTGCTGGGCGTGGTACTGGCACTGTTCCCTCTGGGCCTGCTGCTGGGAAGCAGTGTAGTTGGCGGACTGGCGGATCAATACGGACGACGGCGCACACTGGTATTCACGCTGTTTCTGGCAGCCGCAGGTTATGTACTGTCGGCGCTCGCTCTGACGTGGCAAAACTTTCTGCTGTTCGCCACAGCGCGTTTTGTTACCGGGCTGTGTGAAGGCAATATCGCCATTGCCCGGGCCATAGCCGCGGACCTGCACCCGGCCATTGACCGTACCCGCGCACTCTCTCTGGCCATGGCCTGCGCTTACGCGGGCTGGTTGTTAGGGCCACTCAGCGGAGGCTACCTTGTTGCCGGAGGGCCTGCACAGGTGTTCTGGGGCGGCGCGTTGGCAGTGGCCGTCTGCGCACTACTGGCACAGGTATTCATGCCTGTAGATGCCCCTGGTACAACCGGCCGTGAAAGCCTGCTGCAGCTGATACGCTCACAGAATTCCCTGACCCTGTGGCAGGAGCCGGAAATCCGTGCCCTGGCGGTGTTCAATGTACTGTTCTGCCTCGGGGTAAATGCCTTCTACGAGTTTTATCCGTTCTGGCTGGTGGAAAAATTCGCTTACCAACCCCACCAGATAGCGTTCAACACCGTCGTCGTTACCGGATTGATGATTGCAACCAGCGCGCTGGTCATCCCGGCGTTGAAACGGCGCTTCGGCGCAGAGTCCATGCTATTGCGCGGAGCCAGCGGTCTCGGGATTCTGCTGATACTGCTACCACTGCTGAATGCACATAGCGCCACTGTACTGTTCGCAATAATCGGTATCGGGATCGCTACAGTAAATGGGGTTTTTCCGGCGATCATGGCCGAACGTTTCGAGCAATATGGCCAGGGTCGGGTTATGGGGCTGCTGACCGCCAATTTTTGCCTGACCAGCGCGCTGATTGCACTCGGGGGCAGCGGGCTGGCGTTAGTGGGTAGTGAGTGGACACTGATCCTGGGCGGGCTGTTGTGTCTCGCCAGTGCGACGTGGTTTGCAATGCTGCCACGAGCATCCGAAGATTGGCCAGCCAACGCAGACGTACACTGACCATGCCACGAACCATCAATCCCACCGACTCCCGCGAACAGATTCTGTATCTGCTGAAGACCCGCGGTCCCCAATCCGCGCGATTTATTGCGGAGCATCTGGGCATCACGCCTGTTGGCGCCCGCCAGCACCTGAACCAGCTGGCGGAGGAAGAACTGCTCACGCGTTTCGATCGCGCGGAAAAAGTGGGCCGCCCCGCAAGTTACTGGGAACTGACCGAGAAGGCGCAACAGCGCTTTCCGGATCGCCACAGTGACCTCACGCTCAAGCTGCTCGACAATGTGCGTGAAGTCTTCGGCCAGGAGGGGCTCAACACACTGATCGGTCAGCGGGAAAAGCAATCCCTGCAGGAATACCGTGCGGCATTGGCGAGCTGTCGCGGCCTGGGTGCACAGGTGAAAAAACTTGCGGAACTGCGCAGCCGCGAAGGGTATATGGCCGAGGCGGTACAGGAAAAGCGCGGCGTATGGCTGCTACTGGAAAACCATTGCCCCATATGTGCAGCGGTGCGCCAGTGCCAGGGCTTCTGTCGCTCGGAACTGGAAATTTTCCGCCAGTGCCTGAGCACCGCACAGGTGGAGCGTTACGAATACCTGATGGATGGCGCTCGTCGCTGTGCCTACCGGATCAGCGCGCGTCCACGCTAGATTTGGCAGACCCTTCGCAGGAACTGACCAGTCGTCTTCCTCGAATAAAGCGGCGGCTAAATCCGTTCCCGATCACTTCGCCGCCGGTGTTATCATCGCGGCATGAAACACCCCCAGCTCCCGGAACGCCCCCTGGTTATATCCCCTACTCTGGCCACTACCCTTGGCCTGGAGGAGGCGGTATTGCTTGGCGCTCTGGCAGATCTGGTACCATTTCTGCCTGTTGAGTCACACCCCGGACGGGACTGGTACACCGCGCAGGGCGAACACTTGCAGCAACTGTTGCCGTTCTGGGAGCCCGCGGATATTCAGAGGGTTTCCACCAGCCTGCGTAATCAGGGCGCGCTGCTACTCGGTGCCGCGCCCTACGGCAGCAGTGCGATGCTCAAGTTTGCGCTGCCAGCAGCTTCCAGCCGTTCGAATCATGCAGCCGAGTCCACGAACAGCACGTCGCCCTCGCTGCTGCCCGCGTCACGGGCAGCCAACACCATTTCCCCCAGCTGGCAGCCGGATGGGGAGACCATGGCGCGTATCGCGCAGCTGGGTGTACCGGAACATTTCGTGCGCGAGCAGCTGCCGGAGTTTGTTACCTACTGGCGTGACCGCGGCGAGAGCCGCCACTCCTTCGGTTCCCTGTTTCTCAAGCTGGTAAAGACCAAGTGGGAATCCTTCCGCGCAACCCAGGGGCGCAAACAGCCCCTGCCAGAACATTGGCGCCCGGGAGAAGAAACACTGCGCAAGCTGTCCGACGAGGGCGTACCCAGCACCTTTGTACGGCGCTGCCTGCAGCGCTTTGTGGAATACCACCGCAACAGCGCCAAGCAATCGGTATCCTGGGACCTGGAATTCAACGACTGGGTGACGGAAGACTGGGAAAAACAGGAAACCCCGTTTATCGAGAAGCGCAAGCCGGTGCCCATGACCCGGGACTGGCAGCCCAGTGACAACACCTGGGAACAGCTGCGTCGATTGGCCATCAACCCCTCTTTTGCCGCAGAATTGCTGCCGGAGTTCATTTACAAGTGGCTCGAGCGCGGCGGCCACAGCGCGCGCTGGGGCGAGCAGTTTATCGATTACGCGCGCACGGAATGGGCTTACTACTGTCAGGGAATCGAGATGAACCCGGTGGCCAAGCCCATTTCGCGCAGCTGGCAGCCGTCGAGCGACTGCCTTGGCCACCTATTGAATCAATGTGAAATCGACCGCGAATTCGCCCTCGGCCTGGTGCCCGAATTCCGCCTTTACTGGCGTGAACAGGGTGCCGCACGCAAAAGCTGGGACACCATATTTGTACGTCACGCCCGCTACCAGTGGGCCGAGCGCAACAAATTCGCGATAGGACAACAGCAACATGGCAAGTCACAAGAACCCGGACAGCCCGCTAACCAACGCACCAGGGATACCTCCGTCTGGGACATCGTCACAGACACAAACTGGTAACCCGGAACTGGATGCGCGCAAGCGTGCGCTGAACGAAGTCTTCGGCCTGCTCAAACTGGCCTATCACAACCAGTTCAATGCGGCGTTTCCCGATGTACAGACGCTGAACCACGCCAAGCGGCTTTGGCTGGAATCCCTTGCGGGCTTTTCGCCGGAAGAGATGGTTGCCGGCGCAAAACGCGCGATCAAATACAGTGAATACCTGCCCACTGTCCACAAGATGCTGCAGCTGTGTGCCGAGGGTGACCACGGGCTTCCCGATCCCCGAGCGGCCTATCGCGAGGCCTGCAACGCTCCCAGCCCAAAGGCCAATCACAAATGGAGCCACCCGGCTGTCTATCACGCCGGCCGCGCCGCCGACTGGTTTTTCCTCGCCAACAATCCGGAGTCTTCCGCTTACCCGGTGTTTGCCAGCCACTACAAGAAAATCTGCGAGCGCCTGATGGCGGGTGAAAGTCTGCCCGCACCGCAGTCGGTGCAACTGGAGCATCAGGCGGCCAAACCCCTGTCCAAGGAAGAAAATGCCAAGAAGTTGGCGGAATTGCGCGCACAACTAAAAATATGATGTTATCCACAGCGGGCTGCTGGCGCAGGGAACGGTACACAAGGTAGCCGCGGCCCACTTCTCCACCCCAATAGCAGGTAACGCCATGGTTAGGCTCACTAAACTGCTCGTGGTAATGGCAGCCCTTTTTTCCACTCCGGCCATCGCCGACTTCTACTCTCACCGCTACTTTGGCATCGGCTTCCTTGACAGCGAAACTGATGGTTATTGCACTGAAGCCAACGCGTTTATCAATAGCTTCCAGAGCGCAGAACAAAGTGTCACCGCCACAGGCGGCGAGGGGCTGTTTTCGATCACCGGGCAGGATGGCGAAACCATTGAGATGACTATTCCGGTATCCGGGAATTTTCGCGACAACACCAGCGGCATCCACTGGGGCTATGGCGCCGGACTCAGCTACCGCTACAACAACAGCTGGAGCATCCGCGCCGAGTGGGAATTCTTTCCGGAAATCGGCAGTGAGGAGCTACGGGGTGTGCGGGACGTAGAAACAGCCTCCCTCAGTTGGGCCATGCACTTTTGACAGTGCGTGCACAGGTTATGTGGATGACCGACGACACGATGTCGCGCATCCGCACACCCTTACCATTCAGAACGGCTTGCGATATCTGATTTTTCTGGCAAATCTACACTTGTCCACAAGCGGGATTACACACAGAAACGTGGGACAGCCTTGTGTATAAGTTGCGAATAGCTGCCCTAAACCCCGTGGCTGTTAGCCTGCCCGCTGGCGCATAAAAAAACACCAACGCACTCGTTGCTCAACGCACCCGCACGCGAAAGCTGAATTCCGCCCAGCTATCCAAGCCTCCGGATTGCGGATTCATACGTCCAGCGGGCGTAAGCCGGATATGGCGAACTGCGGCATCGAAGCCGTCGGCATCCGGCACCGGTACATAACTCCAGTCGATCCCGTCCTGGGAGAACTCCAGATCGTCAGTGACACTATCCAGCGCAAAGTACACCCAGGTGAGCCCGCTCGCCGGTGTTCCATCGCTAAAGTCTACCGGGCTCGCAGCCGCGAGATCCTCGACATACAGGTCGACATGCTCCGGCAGCGCATCGCTCAGAACCAGACTGTCGCTATCAGTGCTTCCATCGCCGCTGTTGCTGAGACGCAGGGTGTACTGACTTACCGCTCCGGGGATGGCTTTGGGGTTGGTGCTGCCGTTGACCGGATCCCACAGGGTTACTACCCATTTCAACAGGCTTAGGGAAGGCAACGCGCGGCTGTTGGTGGCGGTGCAAAGAATACTGGTATCGCCGGGTAGTACCGAGAGGGTAGCGCCTGACAGGCTGCCACCGCTGCAGTCGATGGCCAGGCTGTAGCGCCCGGGGTCCCCCACCGAGAAGGTCTCGGCAATGGTGCCGCTCTCTCCCGCCCAAACGGTCACCGCCGTGCCGTCGACACTGTTGTTGCCACTGGAAACGGCGGCGCCGGTGCTGGCATCGTTACGGAACCCGCTGCTTGTCACCGTCGCGGTATCGCCAGTGATGCCGTCCTGCCAGGTTTTACGCAGGGTCAGGGTGGCGGAGTGGCGGGTATTGGTAAAGGTGCAATCCACGTCAGCATTGGGCATGGTAAGACTGCCACTGGTGCCGCTGCCGCTGGTGAGCGGCGTGGTGTTGCAGCTGTAACTGGCGGTGTAATTGGCGAGATCCGTCCCCGAACCCGCGCTTTCACTGAAATCAGCACTGGCCCCCACATCCACCAGTTCACTGGCCGTAGCACCGTTGCCGCCCTCGGTTCCTGCAGTGCCATTCGCACTCATCACAAACAGACCACTGTCGCCGCCGGGCCAGGGGCTGATCGGTGTGAGCTGCTTGATAACGGTGAGATTGCGTTGACGCACATTGGTAAAAGTACAGCCAATTTCGGCCCCCGGCTCAGACACGGCGGCGCCGTCCAGGGTGACAGTTTGCGTTGCCAGATCTGCACTGGCACTGCCGCCGTAACCCAGCCCGCTGCAGTTCACACCGGCCAGGCGCCAACCCGCCTGTGGCGTCTCTACCAGATCCGTGGCCACCCCCAATGCAGTCAGGTACTGGGCACTACCGCTTACCGATGCACCTGCGGATGTGGTGGTGATGATCTGGTCGCTCCAGCCGTTGGTACCGCTAAAGGTAAAACTGCCGCTGTCACCGAGGCTGGTTTTGGTAACGGTCACCTGGGGTAGTTTGCGGTTGGTGATGGTACAGGCCGCCGCTGAGTTAACCTCATCCAGGTCCGCGGTGATGGTGCGACTGGCATCATCACCCGTAACGGTCGGGATGCCGCGCTGGGCAGTACAGCTGATCGCCGCGGTGCTGTCCCAACCGGTTTCCAGCTGTTCGCTGATCACCAGGCGCTGGGCGGTGGGCAGAGCAGTGATAAATACCCGCGCGGTCTCTCCATCGCGCAGGGTAAAAGAAGCCTCATTGGTCGCACTCGTAATTGAGTCTTCGTAGGTCCCATCGGGGTGCCGAACGATGACTTTCGAATCTGCTGGGCCGCTGGCGGTATAGGTAAATTCCTGACCCTCGCCGTCGGGCTCGGTCTGCTTGGTGACGTCGACGTGGGCGCCGGAAAATACCTTGACGTCGCCACTGACCAGGCTGACGCCACTGTTGCATTTGGACTTGGAGCCGGGCTGCAAATCAGACGGTGCCGCACAGGACGATGGCTCGTTCTGGTTGTAGGTCAGTACGAAGGGGACCTGCAGCGTGCCGGTTGCAGCATCGCCCTGACACAGCACGCGGATTTTATCCACGCGGACATCGTCATCGCCACGCGCGGTATAGTCACCGCAACTGTTGGCGGTGTTTGTCGGGCTGTCATCGAACCACGGAAACGGCGTGGTGGGAAAAGTCGCTACCGAGCAGGATTTGGAGGTGTCGCTTACCCGTGGGTCGTTACCGGTTTCTCCCACAAAAAAGCCGATGTCGTAGCGATCGGCATTACTTCCAGAAAGGCCGATCTCCACCCGAAACAGGAATTCTTCCCCGGCGACACAGAACGGCGGCGTACCGTCTTCCGCACTGAAAATCGGCTCCACGGTAAATTCCCCGGCGCTACAATTCAGATCACTCCCATAACGCGTACCCGCACATGACTGTCCCTGCACTGCATTGGTTGTGGTCATAAGCTGGGCGACTGCCGGCATTGCCAGCAGCGCCAACGCGCCACTGGTGATCAATCGCCCTAACGTCTTAGCCAACATCATCACTCTCCCGTTTCGCTTCCGCTGCCGAAGCGGGTGTTCTGGTCAAACTTGAAACGCAATTGCAGGTAGGGGCCCTGGGCCGTGTAACGGGCGGCCTCGAAATCCCGGTCGCGGAAGCCCTGCAGGTTCCAACCCAGGGTTATCCAGCCGTCACGAACCGGGGAAAAGCCCAGCTGCGGTCCAAACGAATAGAGATGAGTACCGGCCTCCCACGAATTGAGCGCACTGGCCTGCAGCCCAAGATCCATCCACTCACTGAGGTCGTAGCGCGCCTCGATACCCAGCAGGTCGGTGTATCCGGCGTATTCGATTCCGTCGAAATTGTCCTGCACATACTTGGCGCCGTAATACAGTGACCACTGGCTGCGCTGGTAACGCTGGAACAGGTTGCCGGTACGCTCTTCCCCACTCCAGGGGCGGGAGATCCGGTTGAGGGCGAAATTGTTGATCGCGCGACGGCTGCGGGCGTTGTCCGCGACGAGACTGTCAAAGCCAAACAGGCCGCCATCCGTGGCCGCATTTTCGACGCTCTCGTAGCGGAACTCCAGACGATTGAGGACGGACCAGTGGCTATCCAGCGGCCGCCACGCCCAGGACAAGTCCAGACTGGCGAGATCGCCACTGGCACCCTGTTTCGTATCGTTGCGGAACGCCTCAAGCGTGCTCGAGAACGCAATACCGGCCTCGGCCTGGCGCAGGAAGCCGCTGCTCACCCCCAGGCGCTCACCGCTGTCGGCGCGGCGTGATTCCAGGCGGCCGCGCCAGGCCCATACATCGCCGCGCCATGCAGCGCCGGCACTCAGGGCAACAAAGTCTTCACTGGTGGTGGTTACGGAGGACTGACCAAAGGCGCTGTTTCCAGTGGACGTATTCACCGCCGGTGACGACACACCCTCATCCAGGGCGTGGCTGGCATCCAGCCCCAGGTCCAGGCGCCACTGTTCATTCAGGTTGGCCGCCTGGCTCACCCCCAGCTGGGAATAGCGGCGGGGCCCATAGCCACTGGCACGGCTCTCATTCAGGGTGGAGGTGACAAGTCCACCGGCCCAGGGAGTGAGCTGGACACCCACACGGCTGGCGCGGGTATCGCTGCTGTCGCCATCGCTGAATTCCTGTCCCGCCAGCACACGGGCGTAATCGGTGAGTGCATAGCTGGCCCCCAGCAGGTAACGATCCGGGTAGTCGGCGTTCTCGTTGTTGCCACCAAGGGACGTCTCGGTTTGCAGGGACAGGTCCGCGCGGCTATTCAGCAGCTGGCGGCTGACAGAAAACAGCGCCTGACTGGAATTTGCCTCAACCGGCGCCTCACCGGCATTGCTTGCGGGTAGTTCATCTGCTGCATGCTGTGCGCCCAGACTGACCCGTGTAGCATTGGTTTCGTAACGCAAACGCGCCTCGGCGGCATTGCGCCGCGCAGCGTTGGCAAGATTCTGTTGGCGGTAGGTCTCCCCCTGTAGGGACCACTCTTCGCCCAGGCGAACCTGTCCCTGCACCCCGGACTTGCGCTGGCCCGCCTGCCCCGCGGTTTGCTGGTTGAGGCCAAATTCCACATCCTGCTGGCGACTGTAGGCGAGTACATCGTAGCGGCTGCTGTGATGCTCCACTTCCGCCAGCCAGGCCGCGCCGTCACGCCCGGCATCGTCGCCGCGGGTCTGTGCGGCTTCCAGGCGCAGCTCACTGTCGTCGCCAAAGAACCAGCGCAGGTCCGCACCGGCCAGATCCGCGCGCCCCTCAGTGCCCTCGTCGCTCAAGCCACTGAGTCCAATCTGCAGTGTTTCATCCTGCAGGTTGAGCCCCACGCGACCACCGCCACTGAGTACTTTGTTGTCACCGCCACTGGTTTCGTATTCAGCGACGATGTACACCGGGTTGAAGTCCAGGTCGCGGCTGAATACCGGCTGGCGGAAAAACAGCGTACCGGCGGCGTAGTCGATCTCGTAATCGATGTAGGGCGTCAGGGTCTCGGTTTTCAATACCTGCTCGCGGTGTATCCGATCACGGGTTTCGATACGCACCCGTTCGCTGTTGAGCAGGATTCCCGGGTAACTAAGGCGGTAGAGTCCGGAGGTACCGTCGCCCTGGATTTCATCGCGGGCGTAGCTCTGCTCGGTATCTGCGGCAAACACCGTGTACACCACCAGGCCACCGCCATCTTCCGCCTTGAAGCCATTGAGGGTACGGCTATAGCGGGACAGCTGGGTTTTCACCAGACCGGTTTCGTAGTCGCCGAACAGCGCGTAGAACTGCCCCCGCTCCATTTTCACGTACAGCTTGGCGCGGCTGGGGGCGCCGTAGACCTGCGTGGTGCCGTCGCCGTAGAGGGTGTAGTAACGGGACGGATCGATAGGCGACATCAGTGCATTATCCCGCGGCTTGTCGCTGTCGTAGGCCATAGTCAGCAGCCACTGGCCGAGCACCCGGCCCTTGGCGTAGAAGCTCAGCTGGCCATTGGTGTAGGTACCTTCGTCCTCGCCTGCCGGCAGGGATTCAATGCGTTCGTTGAGCGTGTTGTAACCCAGGGTTCCTTCGGCAAAGCCCACTACCACCCAATCCCGTGCAGCGGGCGCCATCCAGCCATGTAGCTGCTGCTCGCGGCGGGTGTCTACGCCGGTGTAGAAGCGGAAATCGAGGGTAAATGCGCCAGAGCGGGTGGTGGGGGCAAGCTCAATCCAGGCAATCCCCTCATCCCCTTCAACCCGGTACTGGGGCTGGAACTCCCCCAGTCCCGCCAGTTTGCGCTGCTGTTTATCGTTCTGGCTTTGCCACGCTTCATAGGGGGCGCTGATGGCCACACTCCCGGTAATACCATCGCGCACCGGGAAGCCATCGCGGTCGAGAATACGTACCGCAATGCGGGGGTGCGACACACCATCTGCAAGCAGCTCGGAACGCTCCGGCAGCAGTTCCGCACGGGCCGGGGTATTGGCAAACCGCACCATACGACGGTAACTGGCGAGCAGCGCGCCGCTATCGTCGTAGACGTTTGCCAACAGCTGGTTATCACCTTCCTGCAGGGGCAGCGCTCGCCACAGACTGGTGGCGACACCTCCGCGCGGTGCCGTTTCAATACCTTCATAACTGAGTGCCGGCGCAGGCTTGCCGTTGACCGACAGCTCGACCCGCTCGCCGACACCATGGGCGACGACCGCGCGCACCGCAGGGGCCCGCGGGTTGTGTCTTTCCGGAGGAAACAGAAAGCCCTGCTCGCCCGCGGCCTGCGCCAGCCAGTCCACACCCGCGCCCGCTGCACTCACCGACGAAACTTTGTCAGTGCCACGGTCTGCGTTGACCTCCGGCGCTGTGTATGTCGCGGGGTCGGTCAGATTGACCGTGAGGCGGCCGCTGTCACTGTAACTTTCCAAAGTGCCAGACACAGCATCCGCATTTGATGTATCAACCCTCTCACCCTCGCTTACACTGCAATTGAGGTGGTTTTCCGCCACCGGCAGGCGCAAATTGTCGCCCACCGCAGTATCTACCAACGCATTGACCTTGATGCTGGCACCTGCTGCGCAGCGATCTCCATCGACACGATCGCGACGGAGCTCTTCCGTCTGAAATGTGAAGCGTCGCGCATAGGGCGAATTTTCGCTCTGAGCTGCACTGGCGCCATCCGGCAGACGCCACATCAAAATCACACCGCTCTGGCGAGGATCCGCCACCGGTTCCCCGTCCAAGTATGCAGTCCCGGGCAAAAACCGCAGGCCCTCGGGCAGCATGGCAGTGATACGCAAATTGGTAAAAGTACCGCCGCTGGTGTCCAGGTCGATACTGTGGGTGTGTTGCAGGCGCTGTCCCACGACCACTTCGGCCGGGCCTGTGCGCCCGTACACCAGCAGATCCACCCGGCGGTTGCGGGCCATACCTTCCCAGGTGAAATTGTCTGCCAGCGGCAGGCTCGGGCCCATACCACCCACGGTTACCCGCTCCGCAGACAGCCCCAGCGCACTCCCCAGCACATCGGCTACGGTACTGGCTCGGGCCATGGACAAACCGTAGTTGTCGCGAAATTTTGCTCTGGCGCGTTTGGAAAGTGGCTGATTATCGGTGTGGCCGACGATCTCCAGCCCGAAAACTTCACCGCCTTTGAGAGTCTCAACCAGCGTCTGCAATTCCTCTGCCGACTCTGGTAGGAGCTGGTCATCACCGGAAGCGAAACGGCCGCGGAAGGTATATTTGGTCGGCTCTACTGCTTCCAGCAGCGGTGACACCTGTTCCTCATGGGTCCGCATGCGCAAGCCCGCACTGGCCGGGCGCAACTGGAAGTCCGCGCGCCACAGGCTGCCGCCACGGGCATCGACAAACTGCGAATAGGCGCTGCCGGCAAAACGCGAGTTATCCACACAGGATACCGGCTCCCACCCCACCGGCAGATTGGCGATATCCAGCTGCACCACATGGGTACCGGGGCGCAAACCCTCAAGGTGATAGCGGCCATCCGCATCGGTCACCACATAGGTACCGTCATCCAGCAGCAGGCGCACATCCGCAAGGCCTTTACGCTCGCGCCAGGGCGTGTCGCAGTCGCCGCCATACACCCCACCGACCAGGGTGAAACGATCGCTGATGAACGGCTCGGCAATATGTACCGCCACCTGGGCCTGGTTGGAAGTCAGTGGACCGCCACCCGGGTTGAGTGCCGCGGCGGTAGCGGTGTTGACCGCGTTGCCGGTCGCTACGCCGGCGGTAACTTCCACGACGTAGCGCACTTCCACTTCCGCTTCCGCCGCCAGTTCACCGACGGGTATCTCTAGGGTACGGCCGTCTGCACCGATAATTGGATCTGCCTGTTGTTCACCATCGATATACAGGGAGCCCGCACGGTAGCGCATGCCGACCGGCAAGCGGTCAACGATGCGGGTGTCACTCGCAACGGCAGCAATCAGGCTGCGCAGTTGCAGGCGATATTGCAAATAGTCCCCTACCCCGGCGGTGCTTTCAGACACGTTTTTTTCTAACAACAGTCCCGCACTGGAAGGGTCCGCAGGCACATCCATGGCGAGCGAAGGACTCGCGGACACAGAAAAGATCTCACCTCTAGAACCCGTCACTACCCGGTATGGCTGACCATCGGGAGCCGGAGGCATTTCACTGTCTAAGGCAGTAGAAGGGACGCTATACCCCGTGGGAGGTGTCACCGCGAGGCGATAGTTGCCCGGTGGAACATAGGGAAAGCGGAAGCTCGGGGTACCGCTGCCGCCGGTAATCTGGGTACTGGAAACCGTCGTCACACCGTCGTCGTCATAAACGATCGCGGGGGAACCGTCCGCGGCATTCACCAGTGTCACTGTCGCGCCGGCGAGAGGTGTTCCATCGACGGAATCGAACACCACGCCGAGCGGGTCGGCGATTGCCGCGCTGCGTGCGGTTTCACCGCTACACATGGGATCCTGATAACGCAGTGTGAGTTGTGCGTTTTCTCCCAGAATCAGCTGCCCATCCCCGCTCTGTGGCCGCCGATCCGCACCATAGGCTGCACTCGCCAGCGCTGCGGCAAATACACCGGTATCCGGGCCAGTCTCGTAAAGGTACAGCTGTTCCCGCTCCGGTGAGCCCGGGCCAGCGGCAGTATCCGGGTAATCCACGCTGAGTTCGGCTGCGATACTTTCGCGAACACCGGGATCAATATTGCGGTTGCCGTCTTCCAGTGCGACCAGTACCGGCTCACCGCCGTGGTATATCTCAACAGCCCGCGATACTACCGACTCCAGCAACAGGGCACTGCCATCCAGCGCGGCGGGTACCGGCAGGGGCAGAAGGCCACCGGAAGTATCCACATAGCTGCCGCCGCTGAAGTTGCGACTAGCACTGCCGGGAGCCGACAAGGTGGAGGGAATATGCTGGTAAAAGGCTACAGAGGAAGGCGTACACGCCGGGGTTTCCAGGAGATTCAGGGTGACCTTGTTGGAGTCGAGCCAGCGAGCGGTCGAATCCCCGGGAAGCGCCCAGCTGGAGTGGGCGACATTGACCACTTCCCTGTCTGCAGCATGCGATGACGCAGAGGTCATGAACAGTGCAAGCAGCGGTAAAGAAATTAATTCCAATAAAAAACGCCGGGCGCAACAAAGCCCGGCGGACTTAAGTCCCCCGGGCGCGTCTGAGTGCTGGGCCAGGAGGGTTTCAACCATAACGGCTATGTATCGCGCACCGCTGGGTAGCGGAGCGGGTGGCGAGCGCCACCCGTTGCGGGGCGATTAATTCAACTTAACCCGGAAGCTGACCCAGACACTTTCCGTAGCCGCTACCGGATCAGTGAATGTTGCTGTAACAGTGTCCGTACCATCGAAAGTGGCTTCCGTAGCAGCGTGGGTCGTAGTGCGAGAACTACATACACCGGTGCCCGTTTCGAAGACCTGATCAGCCCCGGTTGCAAAAGTAACTTCGGAAGGCAGGGCGTCTGTCAGAATTACGCTTTGTGCTTCAGCACTGCCGTCGTTGGATACGTCGATACAATATTCGATCACGGCGCCAGGAATCGCGAAGGGGCTAGTCGTCCCGTTGATGGGATCTGAAATTACTTCGGAGCTTTTCTCAACAGTGAGGCTCGCAGTTCCGACCTCATATGCGCCGTAGGCTATGACAATACCATCATACTGACCGGCTCCAGCCGCGAGTAAGGGGTCGTCACCTAGAACCGTATATGCGCCATCGGCATCTGGCCCAAGACTCAATGAGGCGCCGCCAGCTTCTTTAGCCGTCGCCGTCAACTCCACCTCAATCCGTTCACCATTTAAAATTAAATCACCACCATTATCGAGGGGGACATCAATGACTACATATATCGTTGCCTGAGGCGATGCTGACGCAGAGAAATCAGTGTCTCCGAGCAAATTGACCGAAGTTACTTCAGTATCTCCAGCATCAAATGAACCCGGGGTTGTGCCATCATCGAGGAAAATACGAATATTCGTTCCATCTTTATCATCATTAAAAACGATACCAGCAGAGTTATCTGCTTCCAGACCAAACTGAATTTCGGCATTAGAGAGGTTCGTCAGTGTATATGTCGTTACCTGATTTTTTGCACCTGGTACTGTAGACACATAGCTTGCACCATCCTCTTCCAACGTCATGTCGACGATACGATCTACAATAAACTCTGCCGTATTACTAGGTACGGCCTCTTGATCTAGGCCGTCAACTTTATAAGAAACGCTCGCGGTGTTCTTAATAGGGGTGCCCGCAGCGGTACCCGCAGCAAACACCTGCGGCACCATACCCACAGCCAGCAATATAAATGCTGCCCCAATATGCATGGTATTTTTTTTAAACATTTTCACTCTAACCCCAACTCCATTTTTAATTTTTCAAACGAATCTTTTAAGTATCTCGCTTTACTTCAACACGGCCCGGTAACGCACACTACCGGAAGCCCCCGGCGCAACCGCGCCCTGTAAAGTCCAGCGCAGCGCCACCACATCGGATGCCAATGCCGCGCGCATGGATCCATCCGCTTCGGTGACCTGCAGGGTTTCCAGCGCACCGAAACCCTTACCATCTACGGAAACCTCAATGCGGGCATCCTCGCCCTGCGCGGACTCGGCCACATACACCATTCCATTCGGGACCCGGTTATTCACCACCAGGTTTTCCGCGGGCTTTTCGCCAGTGTTTCGGTAGCTGATAATAAACACCACTTCCTGCCCGGGCTGGACGCGCTCTGCCTGTTCCAGTTTCGTTACCTGTGCACCACTGGCGTCAGTGGTGGTCACGTCAATAAATGCGCGGGTTTCCAGCTCTACTGCCGCAAACACCGGCATTGAAGAAGCCACAAACGCGACAGCAAGAGCGAAAGCGCTAAAGATTTTTTTCATCTGAACCTCATTAACAATCAGTCAATTTCCACCTGGAAAGTAACCGTGTGGGTGGCCGGTGCGGTGACCGTGCCGATATTGATTTCTATACGCGGCGGTGTGGCGCTACTGTCAAATCTCACTTCATCGCTGTCGGCCACATCGCTTTTACCTGCACCATTCAGAGTGATAGAACCGGCCACGTAACTGGTGTTGTCCGGAACGTTATCGCTCAGGATCACATTGGTGATCTCGCCGCTGCCGCTCACAGAAAATGTCAGTGTGTAAGTAATAATCGAGCCCTGCACCGCGGAACTGCCACCGAAGGGGTCGGCGACACTCTGGCTTTTGGTGAAAGAGGCCTGCACCAGAGATACTTGATAACCATTCTGGCTAGAGGCCGCTCCGCCACTATTGCCAACGACAGCATTCCCGCCGCCGTCGCCCTGGCCTGCGAAGACAGAGCCCGGTGTATCACTTCCAGATGTAGCCTGTGCGGTAACCGACTCTGCAGTGAGGTCCACCAAACCTTGATCGCCACTAGAAAGCGCATCGGGAATATCGGAGACCACAAATACCGTAACGGATCCGTCGGCGTCTAATTCCAGTGGCGAACCTGCGGTAAACAATGCATCAGCAGCATCGTAAAGGCCGTCGCCATTGCTATCGATGTAAATGAGAGAGTTTTCAGGATCAAACTGGTCGCCGCCAAGGGCGTTATTGAGTGTGAGGTCGAACGCCTCTTTACCATTACCTGTGTTAGTAACCGTAAACGACAGTACGGCATTACTCTCTGGCGAAGAAACAGAAATGTAGCCCGCGTCATTGGACACCACCGTTACATCAAGCAACTCATCCACACGCAGGCTGGTGGTATTGGAATTCACGGACTGGGGGTTACCCGCTTCATCGGTATAGGTGGCCGAAGCGGTGTTGCTGATAGTAGTACCCGCCTCGGTTCCAACCGCCAGTGCTTCCATGGAAAGCAGCAATGCCGCGCTTCCTAGCAGCCATGCACGCAAAGACATTTTTGATTTTCCCTAATACTTGTTCGGAGAACGCTGCCCGGTGGAACACCTGGGGAGTGGAGGAACGCATCCGATTTCATTTTTGTGACTTATGCACGGATTTTACCCACATTATGCTATCAATGGAAGAAGACGACGCCGGGAAAGGGTAGATTTCAATTGCTAATTAGTGTTAAGGCTCGAGCCCTGGTGTTTTTTTAAACGCCAAATAAAAGCGAAAGAAGGCCCTTGTAAGCGTCGAGATATTGTCCCAAATACCTTTTCACGATGCCGGTGGTAATTTTATAAACCTGTGGATTACGGACTTTTCCCACAGTTTTCATGGATATAGCTGGGGATAAGTCCGGGATATTGGGTGTGAGCGGCGTGGTTACTGGGTTTGGATGAGCGTTTAAAAAAGCGACAGCGGGGTTTTGAGCGGTTTCCCGCCGCCAATTAACCTAAAAATTCGATTTCACAAACGAAAAAAGCCCTGACCGCGTTAGCGATCAGAGCTTTTGGAAAAAATTCATCGTATCCAAAAAACAAAACCCCCGCAGGATTCCCTGCGGGGGTTTTCTTTTTTAGATGCCTGACAAAGCTGCGAGCAGCTTTGGACTGCCGTAGGCAGCCCGGAGGGTGAGAGCCTTGGGCTCGAATCACCATGACCTTTTCGCGAAGCGAAAAAGTAGGTCATCGGCAGGTTGCAATGAAAAAAGCCCTGACCGCGTTAGCGATCAGGGCTTTTGGAATAAAACCTGACGATGACCTACTCTCACATGGGGAAGCCCCACACTACCATCGGCGATGTTGCGTTTCACTTCTGAGTTCGGCAAGGGATCAGGTGGTTCCACAACTCTATTGTCGTCAGGCAAACTGGCTTGGGTTGGCTTGGTCTTATGGGCTCTTTGCCCTGCGCTGCCGCTTGACTGTCCGTTTGCACTCGCTTTTTAGCGATAACAGTCAACCCAAATACTTCGGTAAAACATTCTGTAGTAATACACCGCAAGTCGATCAATCGAACACTGCGTCTCTCGGCTCACAATCCGCTGATCTCATTCGATCAGTCAATCGTTAGTAACCATCTCTGTTGTATGGTCAAGCCGCACGGGCAATTAGTACTGGTTAGCTCAACGCCTCACAACGCTTCCACACCCAGCCTATCAACGTGGTAGTCTTCCACGGCCCTTCAGGACTCTCAAGGAGTCAGGGAGATCTCATCTTGAAGGAGGCTTCCCGCTTAGATGCTTTCAGCGGTTATCCCGTCCGAACATAGCTACCGGGCAATGCCACTGGCGTGACAACCCGAACACCAGAGGTTCGTTCACTCCGGTCCTCTCGTACTAGGAGCAACTCTTCTCAAATCTCCAACGCCCACGGCAGATAGGGACCGAACTGTCTCACGACGTTCTAAACCCAGCTCGCGTACCACTTTAAATGGCGAACAGCCATACCCTTGGGACCGGCTTCAGCCCCAGGATGTGATGAGCCGACATCGAGGTGCCAAACACCGCCGTCGATGTGAACTCTTGGGCGGTATCAGCCTGTTATCCCCGGAGTACCTTTTATCCGTTGAGCGATGGCCCTTCCATACAGAACCACCGGATCACTATGACCTACTTTCGTACCTGCTCGTCATGTCTGACTCGCAGTCAAGCGCACTTATACCATTATGCTCATTGCATGATTTCCGACCATGCTGAGTGCACCTTCGTACTCCTCCGTTACTCTTTGGGAGGAGACCGCCCCAGTCAAACTACCCACCATACACTGTCCTCGATCCAGATCATGGACCAGAGTTAGAACCTCAAACATACCAGGGTGGTATTTCAAGGATGGCTCCACAGTGACTGGCGTCACTGCTTCAAAGCCTCCCACCTATCCTACACAAGTAGGCTCAAAGTTCAGTGCAAAGCTATAGTAAAGGTTCACGGGGTCTTTCCGTCTAGCCGCGGGTACACTGCATCTTAACAGCGATTTCAATTTCACTGAGTCTCTGGTGGAGACAGCTTGGCCATCGTTACGCCATTCGTGCAGGTCGGAACTTACCCGACAAGGAATTTCGCTACCTTAGGACCGTTATAGTTACGGCCGCCGTTTACCGGGGCTTCGATCAAGAGCTTCGCTTACGCTAACCCCATCAATTAACCTTCCGGCACCGGGCAGGCGTCACACCCTATACGTCCACTTACGTGTTTGCAGAGTGCTATGTTTTTAATAAACAGTCGCAGCCAACTGGTCACTTCGACCGCCAACAGCTTACGGAGCAAGTCCGATCACCGTCAGCGGCGTACCTTCTCCCGAAGTTACGGTACCATTTTGCCTAGTTCCTTCACCAGAGTTCTCTCAAGCGCCTTGGTTCTCTACCTGACCACCTGTGTCGGTTTAGAGTACGGTTCACAATTGCCTGAAGCTTAGAAGTTTTTCCTGGAAGCAGGGCATCAACCACTTCGTCTCTTAAAGAGACTCGTCATCAGCTCTCAGCCTTAGGGACCCGGATTTGCCTAAGTCCCCAGCCTACTACCTTAAACATGGACAACCAATCGCCATGCTGGCCTAGCCTTCTCCGTCACTCCATCGCAGCAATTGCAAGTACAGGAATATTAACCTGTTTCCCATCGACTACGGCTTTCGCCCTCGCCTTAGGGGCCGACTAACCCTGTCCCGATTAGCGTTGGACAGGAACCCTTGGTCTTCCGGCGGGGAGGTTTTTCACCCCCCTTGTCGTTACTCATGTCAGCATTCGCACTTGTGATACCTCCAGCAGACCTCACAGTCCACCTTCAGCGGCTTACACAACGCTCCTCTACCATGCAACATAGTTGCATCCGCAGCTTCGGTTACCAGTTTGAGCCCCGGTATATCTTCCGCGCGGGCCGACTCGACTAGTGAGCTATTACGCTTTCTTTAAAGGATGGCTGCTTCTAAGCCAACCTCCTAGCTGTCTGGGCCTTCCCACATCGTTTCCCACTTAACTGGTATTTGGGACCTTAGCTGGCGGTCTGGGTTGTTTCCCTTTTCACGACGGACGTTAGCACCCGCCGTGTGTCTCCCGCGATTGCACTCCTCGGTATTCGGAGTTTGCATGGGGTTGGTAAGTCGGGATGACCCCCTAGCCCAAACAGTGCTCTACCCCCGAGGGTGAGACGCGAGGCGCTACCTAAATAGCTTTCGAGGAGAACCAGCTATCTCCCGGCTTGATTAGCCTTTCACTCCGATCCACAGGTCATCCCCTAATTTTTCAACATTAGTGGGTTCGGTCCTCCAGTTGATGTTACTCAACCTTCAACCTGCCCATGGATAGATCGCCGGGTTTCGGGTCTATTGCCTGCAACTAAACGCCCTATTAAGACTCGATTTCTCTACGGCTCCCCTATGCGGTTAACCTTGCTACAGACAATAAGTCGCTGACCCATTATACAAAAGGTACGCAGTCACAGAACAAGTCTGCTCCTACTGCTTGTACGTATACGGTTTCAGGTTCTATTTCACTCCCCTCTC
>NZ_CP118605.1:4387500-4481396 GCF_029869925.1 Microbulbifer bruguierae
TTCAAATACATACAACGTGCAGTTGTACTCGCTTATTGTTGTGGAAACATGGCGTAAGTAAGCGTTAGTCAATGCGCGTCCAGTCGTAAGTAGTCGTTTGTGTTGTATGGTCAAGCGACTAAGCGTATACGGTGGATGCCTTGGCAGCTGGAGGCGATGAAGGACGTAGGAGCCTGCGAAAAGTCTAGGGGAGCTGGCACACAAGCTTTGATCCTGGAATGTCCGAATGGGGAAACCCACCTGTTTACAGGTATCGCATAGTGAATACATAGCTATGCGAGGCGAACCCGGGGAACTGAAACATCTAAGTACCCGGAGGAAAAGAAATCAACCGAGATTCCCTGAGTAGCGGCGAGCGAAAGGGGATTAGCCCTTAAGCTCTTTATGTTTTAGTGGAAGGATCTGGAAAGTTCCGCGATACAGGGTGATAGCCCCGTACACGAAAAGGCACATTGAGTGAAATCGAGTAGGTCGGGACACGTGTTATCTTGACTGAATATGGGGGGACCATCCTCCAAGGCTAAATACTCCCAGCTGACCGATAGTGAACCAGTACCGTGAGGGAAAGGCGAAAAGAACCCCGGAGAGGGGAGTGAAATAGAACCTGAAACCGTATACGTACAAGCAGTAGGAGCAGACTTGTTCTGTGACTGCGTACCTTTTGTATAATGGGTCAGCGACTTATTGTCTGTAGCAAGGTTAACCGCATAGGGGAGCCGTAGAGAAATCGAGTCTTAATAGGGCGTTTAGTTGCAGGCAATAGACCCGAAACCCGGCGATCTATCCATGGGCAGGTTGAAGGTTGAGTAACATCAACTGGAGGACCGAACCCACTAATGTTGAAAAATTAGGGGATGACCTGTGGATCGGAGTGAAAGGCTAATCAAGCCGGGAGATAGCTGGTTCTCCTCGAAAGCTATTTAGGTAGCGCCTCGCGTCTCACCCTCGGGGTAGAGCACTGTTTGGGCTAGGGGTCATCCCGACTTACCAACCCCATGCAAACTCCGAATACCGAGGAGTGCAATCGCGGGAGACACACGGCGGGTGCTAACGTCCGTCGTCGAAAAAGGGAAACAACCCAGACCGCCAGCTAAGGTCCCAAATACCAGTTAAGTGGGAAACGATGTGGGAAGGCCCAGACAGCTAGGAGGTTGGCTTAGAAGCAGCCATCCTTTAAAGAAAGCGTAATAGCTCACTAGTCGAGTCGGCCCGCGCGGAAGATATACCGGGGCTCAAACTGGTAACCGAAGCTGCGGATGCAACTATGTTGCATGGTAGAGGAGCGTTGTGTAAGCCGCTGAAGGTGGACTGTGAGGTCTGCTGGAGGTATCACAAGTGCGAATGCTGACATGAGTAACGACAAGGGGGGTGAAAAACCTCCCCGCCGGAAGACCAAGGGTTCCTGTCCAACGCTAATCGGGACAGGGTTAGTCGGCCCCTAAGGCGAGGGCGAAAGCCGTAGTCGATGGGAAACAGGTTAATATTCCTGTACTTGCAATTGCTGCGATGGAGTGACGGAGAAGGCTAGGCCAGCATGGCGATTGGTTGTCCATGTTTAAGGTAGTAGGCTGGGGACTTAGGCAAATCCGGGTCCCTAAGGCTGAGAGCTGATGACGAGTCTCTTTAAGAGACGAAGTGGTTGATGCCCTGCTTCCAGGAAAAACTTCTAAGCTTCAGGCAATTGTGAACCGTACTCTAAACCGACACAGGTGGTCAGGTAGAGAATACCAAGGCGCTTGAGAGAACTCTGGTGAAGGAACTAGGCAAAATGGTACCGTAACTTCGGGAGAAGGTACGCCGCTGACGGTGATCGGACTTGCTCCGTAAGCTGTTGGCGGTCGAAGTGACCAGTTGGCTGCGACTGTTTATTAAAAACATAGCACTCTGCAAACACGTAAGTGGACGTATAGGGTGTGACGCCTGCCCGGTGCCGGAAGGTTAATTGATGGGGTTAGCGTAAGCGAAGCTCTTGATCGAAGCCCCGGTAAACGGCGGCCGTAACTATAACGGTCCTAAGGTAGCGAAATTCCTTGTCGGGTAAGTTCCGACCTGCACGAATGGCGTAACGATGGCCAAGCTGTCTCCACCAGAGACTCAGTGAAATTGAAATCGCTGTTAAGATGCAGTGTACCCGCGGCTAGACGGAAAGACCCCGTGAACCTTTACTATAGCTTTGCACTGAACTTTGAGCCTACTTGTGTAGGATAGGTGGGAGGCTTTGAAGCAGTGACGCCAGTCACTGTGGAGCCATCCTTGAAATACCACCCTGGTATGTTTGAGGTTCTAACTCTGGTCCATGATCTGGATCGAGGACAGTGTATGGTGGGTAGTTTGACTGGGGCGGTCTCCTCCCAAAGAGTAACGGAGGAGTACGAAGGTGCACTCAGCATGGTCGGAAATCATGCAATGAGCATAATGGTATAAGTGCGCTTGACTGCGAGTCAGACATGACGAGCAGGTACGAAAGTAGGTCATAGTGATCCGGTGGTTCTGTATGGAAGGGCCATCGCTCAACGGATAAAAGGTACTCCGGGGATAACAGGCTGATACCGCCCAAGAGTTCACATCGACGGCGGTGTTTGGCACCTCGATGTCGGCTCATCACATCCTGGGGCTGAAGCCGGTCCCAAGGGTATGGCTGTTCGCCATTTAAAGTGGTACGCGAGCTGGGTTTAGAACGTCGTGAGACAGTTCGGTCCCTATCTGCCGTGGGCGTTGGAGATTTGAGAAGAGTTGCTCCTAGTACGAGAGGACCGGAGTGAACGAACCTCTGGTGTTCGGGTTGTCACGCCAGTGGCATTGCCCGGTAGCTATGTTCGGACGGGATAACCGCTGAAAGCATCTAAGCGGGAAGCCTCCTTCAAGATGAGATCTCCCTGACTCCTTGAGAGTCCTGAAGGGCCGTGGAAGACTACCACGTTGATAGGCTGGGTGTGGAAGCGTTGTGAGGCGTTGAGCTAACCAGTACTAATTGCCCGTGCGGCTTGACCATACAACAGAGATGGTTACTAACGATTGACTGATCGAATGAGATCAGCGGATTGTGAGCCGAGAGACGCAGTGTTCGATTGATCGACTTGCGGTGTATTACTACAGAATGTTTTACCGAAGTATTTGGGTTGACTGTTATCGCTAAAAAGCGAGTGCAAACGGACAGTCAAGCGGCAGCGCAGGGCAAAGAGCCCATAAGACCAAGCCAACCCAAGCCAGTTTGCCTGACGACAATAGAGTTGTGGAACCACCTGATCCCTTGCCGAACTCAGAAGTGAAACGCAACATCGCCGATGGTAGTGTGGGGCTTCCCCATGTGAGAGTAGGTCATCGTCAGGCTTCAAATCCGAAAGGCCGTACAGGGAACTGTACGGCCTTTCTTCTTTTACGCCTGCCGATGACCAATTTCGCTGCGCGCAATGGTCATGGTGATTCGAGCCCAAGGCTCTCACCCTCCGGGCTGCCTACGGCAGTCCAAAGCTGCTCGCAGCTTTGTCAGGCATCTAAAAAAGAAAACCCCCGCAGGGAATCCTGCGGGGGTTTTGTTTTTTGGATACGATGAATTTTTTACTACCTCGCAGCGCAAAGCGCTGCCATGTGAAAGGCCATGCACCGAAGGTGCAAAGGCTAGGGCGCCGAAGGCGTCGCCCCGCGATGGCGAGCACCGCTCGCCACCCACTGTAGGTCAGTGTCAGGTTTTATTATTCCCGAAGCTATATGCAGTGAACATTTGTCCGAAAGCGTAGCGGCTGAGCTCATTTTTTCCTTAGCTTCTCAATCAGTCGCTGCATGCGCTCGTAATGACTGCCTTTCCAATACACCCGGCCGCAATTCTTACAGCAGGCAAAGTCGTTAAATCGTCGACGGCTCTGTTCCGG
Source organism: Microbulbifer bruguierae (assembly GCF_029869925.1). Lineage (NCBI taxonomy): Bacteria > Pseudomonadati > Pseudomonadota > Gammaproteobacteria > Cellvibrionales > Microbulbiferaceae > Microbulbifer > Microbulbifer bruguierae. The sequence goes on from NZ_CP118605.1 coordinate 4,391,370, forward strand.
AACTTTGGACCACACTGCCTGCTTACTCACCTTTACCAAAGGAGCATTGCAGAAAGTGCAGCGAGAAAAGGGGGCGAAGCTGTTCTGTAGCTGCAATCGCGTAATGATTTCTTCGATCTGATTCAGTGGCTTGGTGGCGCGAACATAATACGCGTGTGTTAGCGCTCTTCGCTTCAGCAGCTCAATATCCCGAGTCAGCAATATTCGCTGTTGATCGACGGAAATTTTCACCAGCTGCTCGTCCGTGCAATGGCCGTAAAATATACAGTCAAAGCCCAACATCCGAAGGTAGCGGGCAAGACGACCAAGGTGGCAGTCCAGGATAAAGCGTGATTCGCGCAGAGGGTAAGGACGAAGCCGGGTAATACTCGAGATATCCAGTGATTCAAAAAGTGGATAGACACTCACGCGGTCACCATCCTGCGGCCGGTACTCGAAATTTACCGATTGGCCGTTTACCAGAACCAAGTCCACTTCTGTGTGCGGTACCCCCAGTGACTCTATCGCGTTCTTGATACTGCCAAGTGCAGCGAAATCGAAAGAGAAGTTGCGCTGTCTCAGGGGAGGCGCTAAGAAATCATTCAACTCACGATAAAAGCGAAATGTCAGTGTTGGCACTCGAGCCTTGTCCGTCGATAACGAGTCAAAGGTCAGTAATTTCGCAAATTTTTATGCTGTGAGTAAGCCAGCGGAGCCGTCAGCGCTGTTTCCCAGTACTATGCAGTGGCGCTTTGATAGAGTGTAGAAGCCTGGGCCGGGTAGCGTTTGCCAGGATCGTCCAGATCAAGCGAATTATCGCTTCCTGTTTTACTTGTTGCCACACAGGTATTCCTAGTGCAGCTCATCGCTGTGCGCAATCCGCGTCGGCAGTTGTCGCGTGAAAGCAAATGGGAACATTTTGCTCTGTGAAACAAAAAAAGGCCTGCAATTGCAGGCCTTTCTTGTTTGGTACCAGAGGCCGGACTCGAACCGGCACGCTTTTAAGGGCGGGGGATTTTGAATCCCCTGTGTCTACCAATTTCACCACTCTGGCAATGGCACGAGGCGAATGCGCTTTCAGGTGCCTCGGCGAGGGTGTTGATTATAGCGATGGCTTGTTAGCGGTCAACCAGATTTGGCGAAGTCGACGGATTCCGTTACTCTTCGCGCCCGTTCATTGTCCACCTAAACTGATTCCATGCGCCGCCAGGATTTCCATTTCGATCTTCCCGATGAGTTGATTGCCCGCACGCCCACAAAAGAGCGTCGCGGCAGCCGCCTGTTGTGCCTTGACGGGCCGAGCGGCGAGATTACCCACCGCCAGTTTGCCGACCTGCCAGGTCTATTGTCCCCCGGGGATCTGTTGGTGTTTAACGACACACGGGTGATTCCGGCGCGACTGTTTGGTCGCAAGGCCAGTGGCGGCAAGCTTGAAATACTGGTTGAGCGGGTGCTGGATGACCGACGGGTGCTGGCGCATGTGCGTTCTAGCAAGTCTCCCAAACCCGGCAGTGAAATCCTGCTGGAAGACGATACCGCCCTACAGATGATCGCGCGGCACGATGCACTGTTCGAGCTCGAATTCCCTGAAGAAGGGGTACTGCCAGTTCTGGAGCGCCTCGGGCATATGCCGTTGCCGCCCTATATTGACCGGCCGGATGACGATACGGACCGCGAACGCTACCAGACCGTTTACAGCCGTAATGCCGGCGCCGTGGCGGCGCCTACCGCAGGATTGCACTTCGATGACGAGATGCTGGACACGTTGCGTGCAAACGGTGTCGAAACGGCATTTGTGACACTGCATGTGGGTGCGGGAACCTTCCAGCCGGTGCGGGTCGACGATATCCATACCCACAAAATGCACAGCGAGGTCTTGGATGTGTCGGAGGCCGTATGCCAGGCGGTAGCGGAGTGCCGTGCCCGCGGTGGCCGGGTAGTGGCTGTCGGCACCACCAGTGTGCGGGCGCTCGAGAGTGCCGCGGCGTCCGGTACACTACAGCCGACGGTTGGGGAAACTGAGATTTTCATCTATCCCGGCTACAAGTTCCGGGTGGTTGACCGCCTGATTACAAATTTCCACCTGCCGGAATCCACGCTGTTAATGCTGGTGAGCGCATTTGCCGGCTATCGCCATTCGATACATGCCTATCACGAGGCGGTGGAAGAGAAATACCGATTCTTTAGCTATGGCGACGCCATGCTGATTGACCGCAATCCCGATGTGGATCCAGCGGAAGTCGGATGCGCTGAATGATGTGCTTAACAGTGCCTCAGAACTTTTTGCTACAGCGTCCGAAATTCATTTGAGGAGAACCCTGTGAGTCGCCAGTGTTTTATGCAGTTTGAGCTGGACAGCACCGAAGGCAAAGCCCGACGCGGGCGCCTGACGTTTCCCCGCGGTGTGGTGGAGACCCCGGCGTTTATGCCGGTGGGTACCTATGGAACAGTCAAGGGCATGTTGCCACGGGATGTTGAGGCTATCGGTGCTCACATCATTCTCGGTAATACCTTTCACCTGATGCTACGCCCCGGTACCGAGGTCATCAAAGCCCACGGGGATTTGCATGATTTCATGCAGTGGCACGGGCCCATCCTGACCGATTCCGGTGGTTTTCAGGTGTTCAGCCTGGGGCAGATGCGCAAAATCACCGAAGAGGGGGTCTCCTTCAAGTCTCCGGTGGATGGCAGTCCGGTATTTATGGGGCCGGAAGAGTCCATGGCGGTACAGCGGGATCTGGGCTCGGACATCGTGATGATCTTCGATGAGTGTACCCCCTATCCGGCGACGAGCGACGAGGCGCGCAAGTCTATGGAGCTGTCGCTGCGTTGGGCCAAGCGTTCCAAGGAGGCTCATGGAGACAGCCCCTCGGCGCTGTTCGGTATTGTGCAGGGCGGCATGTACCCCGAATTGCGAGATGTCTCCCTGGCGGGACTGACGGAGTTGGGCTTCGATGGCTATGCCATTGGCGGGCTATCGGTAGGGGAGCCGAAGGAGGAGATGATTAAGGTGCTCGATCACCTCGCCTACAAAATGCCGCAGGACAAGCCCCGCTATCTGATGGGTGTCGGCAAGCCGGAGGATATCGTTGAGGCGGTTCGCCGCGGCGTCGATATGTTCGATTGCGTGATGCCCACCCGTAACGCCCGTAATGGGCACCTGTTTACCTTCGCTGGAGTGGTCAAGATTCGCAACGCGGTACATCGCCACGATACACGTCCGCTGGACGAAGAGTGTGACTGCTACACCTGCGAGCATTTTTCCCGCAGCTATTTGCATCATCTGGACAAGTGCGGGGAGATTCTCGGGTCTCAGCTCAATACCATTCACAACCTGCGGCATTACCAGCGGCTGATGCAGAAGATTCGCGATGCGCTGGATGCCGGAGATCTTGAGGGATTTGTGGCCGATTTTTATCGCGGTCTGGGACGAGAAGTGCCACCACTGGGGTAAACCACGGGGTGGCGCATTTGTTCCGACTTTTTATCCCCGTATAATCAGCCACCGTCTTTTGTCCCCGGTATCTGGCCGGCGCGCAGTCAATCCGGCTGGCGCGGCTGCTATCCGGCCTTGTAAAGATAAGAGTTAGCCCGCATATCCACGGATATCGCTAAAAACGAGCCCGCCCAGCGGGCCATTCCAACAATGAGAGCAGCATGAATCGCTATCCCCTCTGGAAATATCTCCTGATCCTGATTATCACCGGATTGGGACTGCTGTATGCAGCCCCCAATCTGTACCGTCCCGACCCTGCCGTCCAGATCTCCGGTCAATCGAGCTCCCTGAAGATCGATCAGGGTGTACTGAGCCGTGCCGAAAAGGCGCTGAACGAGGCGGGAATTGAGTACTTCGGTGGAGAAGTTCAGGAAAAAGCGGTACTGCTGCGCCTGAAGTCCCTTGAGGAGCAGCTGCCGGCCAAGCGCGCCATTCAGGAGTCTCTGGGGCACAGTGACTATGTGGTGGCGTTGAATCTGGCTCCCACTACACCGGAGTGGCTCAGCAGAATGGGGGCGAGCCCGATGAAGCTTGGTCTCGATCTTGCCGGTGGGGTGCACTTCCTGATGGAAGTGGATACCAACTCCATCGTAAAGGCCAATATGGATGGCTACGTCTCTGAGGTGAAATCCAAGCTGCGTACCGCCAAGGCTCGCTACCGCAGTGTTGATCTGGTAGATGACCGGGAAATCGTCGCCCGTTTCCGTGATGAAGAGTTGCGCACTTTGGGGATGCGCACACTGCGTAAAGAGTTTCCTACATTGCTTCTCACTGAAGCGGGAAGCGGCAGTAACCTGGAAATCCACATAACTCTTGCAGATCAGGAAATCAAGCAGCTCGAAGATTACGCGGTCTCCCAAAACCTTACCACCCTGCGTAACCGGGTAAATGAACTGGGGGTCGCCGAACCAATTGTTCAGCGTCAGGGCCGCAACCGCATCGTGGTGGAATTGCCTGGTGTACAGGATACAGCGGAAGCCAAGCGAATCATCGGCAAGACCGCCAACCTGGAATTCCGGATGGCGGCCGAGCCCGATGCACTGGCCAATAGCAAGGAATACTTCGAGTATCGCGATGAGCGTGATCGTGCGACTCGCGGCGGCGCTTGGCTGGAACGAAAGGTGATTATTGCCGGCGAACGGGTAACCAATGCTCGGGTTGGCTACGATGAAAACGGCATGCCGCAGGTAAACATTACCCTCGATTCCCGCGGTGGTGAAATGATGCACCGTGCGACCTGGAAGAATGTGGGTCGTCTTATGGGCACGCTGTTTGTAGAAAGCCGCTTTACCCCGGAAAAACAGCTGGATGCCGAGGGTAATGAAGTCATTGTGCAGAAACGTGTCGATGACAAAAAAATCATCAGTCTGGCCACCGTATTGAACCCTCTGGGTAAACAATTCCGCACTACGGGCCTGGAGGCGGCGGAAGCGCAAGAGCTGGCGCTGCTGCTCCGCTCTGGTGCGCTGGCCGCACCTATGTATTTCGTCGAAGAACGGGTTATTGGCCCCTCTCTCGGCGCAGACAATATTGAGGTTGGCGTCACTTCGGTACAGATCGGTCTGCTGGCTGTGGTGATCTGTATGCTGGTGTTCTACCGGGTGTTCGGTCTCGCTGCCAATATTGCACTGGCGGTCAACCTGGTACTGCTGGTGGCGGTGATGTCCATTCTCGGGGCGACTCTCACCCTGCCGGGTATTGCCGGTATGGTGCTGACGATCGGCATGGCGGTGGACGCCAACGTACTCATTTTCTCCCGGATCAGGGAGGAGTTACGCAATGGGCTGCCGCCTCAATCCGCCATCAATGCGGGTTTTGACAACGCCTACAGTGCGATCGTTGACGCTAATATCACAACCCTGATTGTGGCAGTGATTCTTTACGCAATCGGCTCCGGTCCGGTGCAGGGCTTTGCTGTTACGCTGTCGATCGGGATTTTGACGTCCATGTTCAGCGCGATCATGGGTACCCGGGCATTGATCAACTTGTTCTACGGCGGTCGCCGCGTGCAGAAACTCTGGATTTAAGGGGACGGTGATGAGTAATAGCAAAGAAGAAAACGGAAAAATCACCGAGTATATGGGCAAGCGCGTGTACGATTTCATGCGTTGGCGCAAACTGGCTGCGGCCATATCCATTGCGTTGGTGGTGGCATCTCTGATTGCGCTGGCAGTGAATGGCCTGAAGCTGGGGCTCGATTTTACCGGCGGTACCCAGATCGAAGTGGGCTATGAGAAGGCGCCGAAGATAGAGGACGTACGCGATCAGCTGGATGAAGCCGGCTTTACCGGCGCAGCAGTGGTGCGCTTCGGTTCCGACAGCGAGCTGCTGATCAAGCTACCTCCGGAGATTGCGGAAAAGCAGGCTGCGCAGAACGCCCGCGAAGCTGAGGCCAACGATTCCATTGGCGATAAAGTGGTTGCCGCGCTGCGCCAGCACACTGACGGCCGTGTCGATCTGCGCCGGGTAGAAATGGTTGGTCCGCAGATTGGTGAAGAGCTGCGCGACGACGGTGGTCTGGGCATGCTGTTTGCCCTGGTGGTGGTGATGGCCTATGTGGCACTGCGTTTCCAGTACAAGTTCGCCGTTGGTGCGGTGGTAGCGCTGATTCACGATGTGATCATCGTGCTCGGCTTCTTTGCCATTCTGCGCCTGGATTTCGATCTTACGGTACTGGCAGCGGTGTTGGCGGTTATTGGTTACTCGATCAACGACACCATTGTGGTATATGACCGGGTGCGTGAGAATTTCCGCAAAGTGCGTCAGGCTTCCCCGGAGGAGGTGATCAATATTTCCATGAGCCAGACCCTGAGTCGAACCTTCATGACCTCATTCACCACCTTGCTGGTCCTTTGGGCACTGCAATTCTTTGGTGGCGAGCTGATTCACAATTTCTCTTTGGCGCTGATTATCGGTGTGGTAATCGGTACCTTCTCCTCGGTATATGTGGCTGCGAATCTGCTGATGGCCATGAAAGTTTCCAAGGAAGATCTGATGCCGCCTGTCAGGGAAGGCTCGGAGCTGGATGAGATGCCCTGACCTAAAGGTCAGCTTCAAAGACATAAAAAAGGCGGGGTAACCCGCCTTTTTTATGTCCGCGATACATCATTGTGTCTGCTTTACATTCCCGGGAAGCGCGCTGCCTCTCCGGTCTGTCTGCAAGGTCAGGTATTCCGCAAATTCCTGTGGGCAGGGCCACCGGCAACCGATATCGGAAGAGGGTGCGCTTTCGCGGAGACCGGGATCTCGTACTGATCGCAATGGCGGCGATCAGGCGCGGGGCTTCTTGCCCAGCGTGATGTGCTTGGGGCCGGAAGTGTTTGTCTGGCCACTGACGCCCTTGGGAATTTGTTCGATTTTTCCACCATTAGCGAGAAAGGCCTGTACCTGGGCTTCAATGGTTTCCCGTGACTCGCCGGAAACGGTTTCCTTACTGCGCTTGCTTGCGCCCGATGCTTTCTTGGCCACTACTTTGTCCGTTTTTTATGTGTGAGCGGCAGATATTATCGCAATCTGTGCAAAAAATCACCCATTGCGTATTGGCGGGCTTACAGAGCTGTGCTAATGAGTGACCCTTTTATTATTGCTGGTGAAGTAGCGAGCCAGGTAGCGGGCGTAATTGATGCCGTTGTCACTTACGTAGGTGCCGCTGGCTCCCTCTCCGCCTGACCAAGCGTGGCCTACACCGTCCAGCCATACCATGGCAACACGCCCCTCCTGCCACAGGCTTTGCGTAGCGCTGCGGGTACCCTCCCGATAAATCGTGGTTTCTGGCTCGGAAGTGACGCCGTAGACACTAGCCAGGCCCTCGGCATTCTGGCGGTTGTAGCATTGGTCGACGGTCGAGTCCTCAGTACCGTGTGCAATGGCAGTAATCTGGGTGCTGAAGTGGTCGGCATGTGTGCTAGCGTAGCTGTTGCAGCGGCTGGCGACATCTGCGGCTTCGCAATGGCGAATCGCTCCTGCGGGACTGGTGCCGATGCTCGGCCCCGCGCTGATCCCCATACCGGCAAATATATCTGGTGCGATGCAGGCGGTGGTGTTGGCAAATACCGCACCGGACGAGAGTCCGGCAATATACACTTGGCTTGGGTCGATCTTGCGATCCGGATCACTGCTCATTGAGCTGGCCAGGTCGACCAGGTTCTTGTAGTCCCCCGCGGAGCGGGATCTTTCCCCCTCCCAGTAAGACCAGCAGCTAAAGCCCGCCTTGTGCATGGCCTCGGGCACGGCGATGACCATGCCGTATTCTTCCGCCACATCTTCCAGGTTGGCGCCGAGATAAGCGTCGATGGACTGCACGCATCCATGCAGTAGTAGCAGCAGTGATTTGCCACTGCCGATCGGGGAGACGGTATCGGGGGTATAGACGTGGACCTTATCGAACCCGGCGATAGCGACATTTTGCTGCCAGTTTCCAGCATGTGCGGCGGCGCCGCCCTGGAGTAAAAACAGGCCGAAGATGCCCTGGCGCAACTGCCGGCCGAGTCTGCTATTCATCATTGCTTTCACCGTTATTGTTCTTGTCGATATTGTTGTGGCCAGTCGCCCCAGCCTAACGGTGTGGTTTTGCAGTGTGTATGCGACCAAAGTTGTATTTGTCTGTGCTGACGACCGCGGTGTGTAGGGCTATAGCAGCGAGGATACCTCCGGAAAGGTTATTTCTCCGGGGAGTTTTCATCCTCCCCGGCAGTATCTTCCAATTCGTCGTTTTCCTCGGGAATGACTGCAGCCATCGGCCAGCCCCCCATATCGCGCCAGCGATTGACGATACCGCAGAACAGTTCCGCGGTTTTCTCGGCATCGTATTCCGCAGAGTGGGCGCTGCTGTTATCGAATGGAATACCGGCGACCTGGCAGGCTCTGGCGAGCACGGTCTGGCCGTAGGCGAGTCCGGCCAGGGTTGCGGTATCGAAACAGGAGAAGGGGTGGAAAGGGTTGCGCTTGATCCCGCAGCGGTTCACGGCCGCATTGATGAACCCCAAGTCAAAATGGGCATTGTGGGCGACCATGATGGCGCGGGTACAGCTGTGGTTTTTTATTGCACTGCGGATTTTGCGAAACATCTCCGGCAGAGCGATTTCCTCAGGCCAGGCATCGCGATCGGGGGATTCCAGGTCGATACCGATAAAATCCAGCGCGGACTGCTCAATATTGGCGCCTTCAAAGGGTTCGATATGGAAGCTGTGGGTCTCCTCCGGGTACAGGGTGCCTTCCTCATCCATGTTCAGGATCACGGCGGCAACTTCGAGCAGGGCGTCAGTGCGCGAGTTGAAGCCCGCGCTTTCGAGATCGAGCACCACGGGGAGAAAACCACGGAATCGCTGTGCCAATAAACTCTTGGGGCCGGTGGGCGCTTCTGCTGGGGTCACGGGGGTTCCTGGTTGTTGTCTTCGAAAGTCGATAATTGGATAAACTGCAGGCAAGCCTGTGGTTGCCCGCAGTAGGGTACTGCAACTCAGGCGAGTCGCCAGTTAAGCGTTTCTCCCGCCGCCAGCGGAATCAGTGACTCGTTGCCCATCTGCAGGCCAGAAGGTAGGGTCCAGGGCTCGCGCACCAGGGTGATGGTATCGGTATTGCGCGGTAATTCGTAGAAGTCCGGGCCAAACTCACTGGCGAACCCCTCTAGTTTCTCGAGTTTACCGGCGCGTTCGAAAGCTTCTGCATAAAGCTCAATGGCGCTGAAAGCGGTGTAACAACCAGCGCAGCCACAGGCGGTTTCCTTTTTGCCCTGGGCGTGCGGTGCGGAATCGGTTCCGAGGAAAAACTTCGGGCTGCCGCTGGTGGCGGCTTCGATCAACGCATTCTGGTGGTAGCCGCGCTTCAGGATTGGCAGGCAATAGTAGTGGGGGCGTATGCCTCCGACCAGCATATGGTTGCGGTTGTAGAGCAGGTGGTGCGCGGTGATGGTGGCGGCAACACCTTCTCGGGCCTGACCGACGAACTCTGCCGCATGCGCGGTGGTGATATGTTCGAGCACTACTTTCAGGGTCGGGAAGTCCTCGACGACACGCCCGAGAATCTGTTCGATGAAAATTCGTTCGCGATCAAAGATGTCGATATCGCTGGTTGTCACTTCGCCGTGCAGTAGCAGTTTCATGCCGCAGGTCTGCATGGCTTCAAGCGCCGGATAAATGTTGTTGATATCCGTCACACCGGAATCGGAATTGGTGGTGGCGCCGGCCGGGTAAAGCTTGGCGGCGACGACGCCGGCAGCCTGGGCTTCACGCACCATCTCAGGAGTCGTGTTGTCGGTGAGATAGATCACCATCAGAGGCGTAAATTGAAGGCCCGCCGGTACCTCCGCCTGAATGCGGGTTTTGTACGCTAGCGCATCCTCCGCGTTCACCACCGGGGGGACCAGATTGGGCATGATGATGGCGCGGCGGAACTGGCGGGCGGCATCGCCGACGGTACGTGCCAGGGCTGCGCCGTCACGCAGGTGGATATGCCAGTCATCTGGCGCGCGCAGGGTAATTTGCTGCTTGGGGTTCACCGAATACTTCCTCCCGGATTGATCGCGGCGCCGATGCTACCCGAAGCGCCAAAAAAATGCGAAAACTGCGGAAAAAGCCGCTTAAGTCGGCATATTGAATATAAAGTAAACAAAGGCTGTTGGGTGTTTTGTAGGCAATTTGGAACGCCTGTCGCTGGTGCTAGTCGTGGGCGTTTCTAAACGCTACAATCGCGCCCCGAAAAAAGCGGGCTATCCGCTATTCCTGGGCACACTCCAAAAAAAAATCCCCCAGATCGAGATTTTTCTCAGGTGTAACGCTTCCTTTGAGGGAGCCGTGCACCTGTTGGGTGACGCTATTGCCCGCAGCAAGGGCCACAATACAGAGGATAGTAATGAGCAAGATCGACAAGGTGGTATTGGCGTATTCCGGCGGACTCGACACTTCCGTGATCGTGCGTTGGCTGCAAGACACCTATAACTGCGAGGTTGTCACGTTTACTGCCGATATCGGTCAGGGCGAGGAGGTCGAGCCTGCACGCGCCAAGGCGGAAGCCCTCGGGGTAAAGGAAATCTACATCGACGACCTGCGGGAAGAGTTCGTGCGCGACTTCGTTTTCCCGATGTTCCGCGCCAATACGATTTATGAGGGAGAGTACCTTCTCGGTACCTCCATCGCGCGCCCCCTGATCGCCAAGCGGCTCATTGAAATCGCCAACGAGACCGGTGCTGACGCCATTTCCCACGGTGCGACCGGTAAGGGTAACGATCAGGTCCGCTTCGAGCTGGGTGCCTACGCGCTGAAGCCGGGTATCCAGGTCATCGCGCCCTGGCGTGAGTGGGATCTGACGTCCCGCGAAAAGCTCATGCAGTATTGTGAGCAGCACAAGATTCCGGTGGACTTTTCCAACAAGAAGAAAAAGTCCCCTTACTCCATGGACGCCAACCTGCTGCACATTTCCTATGAGGGTGGAGTGCTCGAAGAACCCTGGGCGGAAGCAGAAGAAGATATGTGGCGCTGGAGTGTCAGCCCCGAGTCTGCGCCGGACCAGCCCACCTATATCACCCTGCAGTTTGAAAAAGGCGACCCCGTCGCCATTGACGGCGAGCGCCTGAGTCCGGCAACTCTGCTGGAAAAACTGAACAAGCTGGGTGGTGCCAACGGTATCGGTCGTCTGGACATCGTGGAAAACCGCTACGTGGGCATGAAGTCTCGCGGCTGCTATGAAACCCCCGGCGGCACCATTCTGATGAAGGCGCATCGTGCCATCGAGTCCATCACTCTGGACCGCGAAGTGGCGCACCTGAAAGATGAGCTGATGCCACGTTACGCCAAGCTGATTTACAACGGTTACTGGTGGTCTCCCGAGCGCCGCATGTTGCAGGTGGCCATCGACGAGTCCCAGTCTGTGGTCAATGGTGAAGTGCGCCTGAAACTCTACAAAGGTAGTGTGAGCGCGGTTGGGCGACGCTCTGCGGACAGCCTGTTCGATGAGCGTATTGCCACCTTTGAAGATGATGCCGGTGCTTACAACCAGAAAGACGCCGAAGGCTTCATCAAACTGAACGCCCTGCGCCTGCGAATTGCCGCGGGCAAAGGTAGGGACTTGATCTAGATCAACCTGAAGCGGCGATTGAAGCGGTTAAATCGTCGTTTTTAGGCCTTCCCGGTCTACCGTAAAGGTATGGCCGCTATTCCGGTGGCGGCCTCCCTTGCGTATGACGGAAACGAATTTTAAAAAGCAATGGAAGTAACACAATGACGACAACGGTGGCAGAGGCCGGCAAGTTGCCGGACTATGACTACAACATCGTGCGCCAGTTCACCATTATGTCGGTGGTCTGGGGCATTGTTGGAATGGGCGTCGGCGTATTGATCGCCGCACAGTTGGCGTGGCCTGCGCTGAACGATATCTGGCAGCCGTTTACGCATTTCGGTCGTCTGCGTCCCCTGCATACCAATGCAGTGATTTTCGCATTCGGCGGCAGCGTGCTGTTTGCCACTTCCTATTACGTCGTGCAACGCACCTGTCAGACCCGCCTTTGGGGCGGCTGGCTGATCCCGTTTACTTTCTGGGGCTGGCAGGTCGTCATTCTGGGAGCCGCTATCACTCTGCCGATGGGCCTGACATCCAGTAAAGAGTACGCTGAGCTGGAATGGCCCCTCGACATCCTGATTGCGCTGATCTGGGTTGCCTATGCGCTGGTGTTCTTCGGCACCATCGTCAAGCGCCGCACATCCCACATCTACGTAGCCAACTGGTTCTTTGGTGCCTACATCATCACCATCGCAGCGCTGCATATCGTCAACAACCTGGAAGTGCCTGTCAGCGCCTTCAAATCCTACTCACTGTTTGCGGGTACGACTGATGCCATGATCCAGTGGTGGTACGGCCACAACGCGGTGGGCTTCTTCCTGACCGCCGCTTTCCTCGGCATCATGTATTACTTCGTGCCGAAGCAGGCCGGGCGCCCGGTTTACTCCTACCAGTTGTCCATCGTGCACTTCTGGGCATTGATCTCCATTTACGTTTGGGCCGGCGGTCACCACCTGCATTACTCCGCACTGCCGGACTGGACCCAGAGCCTGGCGATGATCATGTCCGTGATTCTGCTGGCGCCTTCCTGGGGCGGCATGATCAACGGCATCATGACCCTGTCCGGTGCCTGGCACAAACTGCGCACTGACCCGACCCTGCGCTTCCTGGTGGTATCCCTGTCGTTCTACGGCATGTCCACTTTCGAAGGTCCGATGATGTCCATCAAGACGGTAAACGCCCTGTCGCACAACACCGACTGGACCGTAGGCCATGTGCACTCTGGCGCGTTGGGTTGGGTTGCGATGATTTCCATCGGTGCCCTGTATCACCTGGTCCCAGTACTGTGGAATCGTCGCCAGATGTACAGCGTGCGCCTGATCAATGCGCATTTCTGGCTGGCAACTGTCGGTACCGTCCTCTATATCGCTGCCATGTGGGTGAACGGTATCACCCAGGGCTTGATGTGGCGTGCGTTTAACGCCGACGGCACTCTGACCTACAGCTTCGTGGAAAGCGTGATCGCAAGTCACCCGGGCTACATCGTGCGCTGGCTGGGCGGGACCATGTTCCTCACCGGTATGCTGCTGATGGCGTACAACGTCTTCCGCACCATCACTGACGAGCGGGAAGAAGGTGAAGTTCACCGCGATGACAACCTGCCGATTGCGAAGAGTGTGTAAGGGGATCGATCGTGAAGAATCATGACATAGTTGAAAAGAACATCGGTCTGATGATGGTACTGATCGTCGTCGCGATCAGCTTTGGTGCCCTGGTGGAGATTGTTCCCCAGTTTTTCACCACCAACAACAATGAGCCAATTGCCGGCCTGAAGCCGCTCGGTGCGGTGGAGCTGGAAGGTCGCGATATCTATATTCGCGAAGGCTGCCATGTGTGTCATACACAGATGGTTCGCCCACTGCGCGCCGAAGTAGAGCGTTACGGGCACTACTCCATGGCTCAGGAACACGTTTACGAGCACCCCTTCCTGTGGGGCTCCAAGCGCACTGGCCCGGATCTGGCTCGTGTGGGCGGCCGTTACTCTGACGAGTGGCACCGCGCGCACCTGTACAATCCGCGCAACGTGGTACCGGAATCCATCATGCCGTCCTATCCGTGGCTGTTTGACAATGTGGTCAGTGGTGAGCATACCGCGGCCAAAATGCGCGCGATGCGTATCGCCGGTGTGCCCTACACCGACGAAGATATTGCCAACGCCAGCAAGCCGTTTGTGGGTGGTCGGGTAACGGAAATCGATGCCCTGGTCGCTTACCTGCAGCAGCTGGGCACCCTGGTACAGCAGAAACGCTAAAAGGGGTTCACGGTGGATATTGATATTTTGCGGCAGATCTCAGTGGTGTTAGGAGCGCTTGCGTTCCTCGCAGTCTGCTGGTGGGCATTTTCTCCGAAGCGCAGAAAGCGTTTCGAAGAGGACGCCAAACTGCCGTTTGCAGACGAGCAACAGACTTCTGACAAAACCGCTCCCGAGAGCGAAAACAGCACCGGTGATGCGGCCGGCAAGAAACAGGAACAGGGGCAGGAAAAATGAGTGCATTTTGGAGTGCTTGGGTAATTGTGCTCACCCTCGCCAATCTCGGATTGGTAACTTGGGTTCTCTTCGCAAACCGCAAAGTGGCGGTAGACGACCAGCAGGATCCGGAAAACCGTACTACCGGCCACGTTTACGATGGTATTGAGGAGTATGACAACCCACTGCCCAAGTGGTGGTTTTTGCTGTTTATCGCGACGCTGGTGTTTTCTGCCGCCTATCTGGTGATTTACCCGGGTATGGGCAATTTCAAGGGCATCGGTGGCTGGACTTCAGTGGGCGCCCTGAAGAAAGAGCAGGCGGAAGCCCAGGCTGAGTTCAAGGAATCCTTTGGCCAGTACGTGGACATGCCGCTGGAAAAAATCGCCGAGAGCCGCGAGGCGCTGAAAATGGGCGCGCGGATTTTCGCTAACAACTGCGCCGTGTGTCACGGTGCCGATGGCGGCGGCAATTACGGCTTCCCGAACCTGACCGACAACGACTGGCTGTATGGCGGTACCCCGGAGAAAATCCTGGAGACCCTGCACAATGGTCGTCAGGGGATGATGCCGCCGCAGGGGCCGGTGATCGGTGAGGAAGGCGTGAAAAATGCGGCCGAATATGTGTTGGCAATGAATGGTCTGGAGCACGATGCGGCTCAGGCAGAGAAAGGCAAGCAGATATTCGGCACCGTGTGCATGGCCTGTCACGGTATGGACGGCAAGGGTAATATCGCTCTGGGCGCGCCCAATCTGACCGACGATATCTGGCTGTATGGTGGCACTCGTGAAGAAATTCAGCACACCATACGCGGTGGCCGCAGCAACAATATGCCGTCACAGAAAGATAAGCTGCGAGAAGACAAAATTCGCCTTGTAGCTGCCTATGTCTACAGCCTGTCCCGTCAGGATGACGTTCAGCAGTAAGACGTTTTGATGAACGCCGGGTGGTGGCCGCTGGCCATCTCCCGGTATTCAGGGAAGGGCGCCGCAGGGAAGAATAACAAGCCTCATATGCAGTAGCTGCAGTCATATCCCGGCGCGGTTTCGGGAAAGAGAGGTTTCGTGAGCGATAGAATACCGACCCGGGAAGAGCAGGAAGGTGATGGCGAAGTGCGCTATCGCATGCTCTATGAGTCCGACGACAAGGTGTATATCCGTCATATCCGCGGCGTTTACACCAGAATCCGCAAGTACACTGGCCTGCCGCTGCTGCTGGCTTTCTTCTTTATCCCCTGGCTCAATATCGATGGGCATCAGGCGGTGCATTTCGATCTACCCGCGCGGCAGTTTCATATTTTCTGGACCACCTTTGGTCCCCAGGACGGTTTCCTGCTGGCCTGGTTGCTCATCATAGCCGCGTTCGCACTGTTTGCGATTACCACCTGGCTGGGGCGAGTGTGGTGCGGCTTTACCTGCCCGCAAACCGTATGGACGCTGATGTTCATCTGGGCGGAGCGCGTGTGCGAAGGGGATCGCAGCAAGCGTATGAAGCTGGATGCTGCACCCTGGAGTGCGGAAAAAATTCTGCGCAAGGGCGGTACCCATGCCATCTGGCTGTTTATTGCGCTGGCCACGGCGCTGGCATTTGTAGGGTATTTTTACGGCATTCGCGATCTGGTCGTTGATCTCGCCACCTTTCAGGCGCATCCCCAGGGCGTTTTCTGGGTTGCTTTTTTTACCTTCGCAACCTACATGAATGCGGGTTTCCTGCGTGAGCAGGTGTGCAAGTATATGTGCCCCTATGCGCGCTTCCAGTCTGTCATGTATGACAAAGATACCCTGGCGGTGTATTACGATGCCCGCCGTGGTGAAGCGCGCGGACCACGTAAGAAAAATATCGATTACAAGGCCCAGGGCATGGGTGACTGTATTGATTGTTACTGGTGCGTACAGGTATGTCCGGTGGATATCGATATCCGCGATGGAATGCAGTACGAGTGCATCAACTGTGGCCTCTGCGTCGACGCCTGCAACAGTGTGATGGACAAAATGGAGTATCCCCGGGGCCTGATTCGCTTCACCTCGGAGGATGAGCTGGAAACCGGCAAGACCAACTACGCCCGTCCGCGGCTGTTGGGTTACGCTCTGGTTATGCTCTTGATGGTGGGCCTGTTCAGTCACCAGGTCATTACCCGCTCACCGGTACAGGCGGAAGTCCTGCGGGATCGCGGTGCGCGCATGTACCGGATTTCCCAGGGGATGGTGCAGAATGTCTACACCGTCAAAATCAACAATATGGACCAGAAACCCCATGAATTTTCCGTGCGGGTGGAAGGCAATGAAGGATACGACTACTCCCTGCGTATGCAGAGGAGCGTTCTGGTAACCCCGGGGGAAGTCTATTCCGTACCCATTCGGGTGAGTGTGCCCAAGGCCCAGCTCAAAGAGACCAAGCACGATATCGAGATCGTGATCCAGGCGAAGGACAATCCCGAGCTGGAAGATCGCCACAAAACGGTGTTTATCGGGCCTGAATAACCTCATTCACGGGCTTTAGCAGGCTCTCATATTCATAATTTTCGATGGTTGAAATAAAACGTGCAGCAGAATTCCAGTAAGCAGGGCGGTTCCGCGCCCTGGTATCGTGAACCCTGGTTCTGGGCGGTGATGGCACCGTTGTTTGTGGTGGTGATTGTATCCGCAGTGATGGTTTCCATTGCGGTGCGCCACAGCGACGATGTGGTGAGTGATACCTACTACAAAGACAGCCGTATGTATCACTACAGTGCAGACCAGGATCAGCGCGCAAAGGCGATGAACCTCGCGGCGATGCTGCTGTTTTCCCCGGAAGACAATACCGTCTCTCTCGACCTCCGCGGTGATATCCAATTTCCGCAAAAGCTGTTGCTCACCCTCAGCCATCCGGTAGAAGCGGATCTGGATGAACACGTGGTGTTGCAGGAAATTTCCACTGGCCGCTATCGCGGTGAAATTCACGCGAAGCTACAGCATCGCTGGTACCTGCAATTGATGCCGGAGCTGGATCCCGACCGGTTTCAGGACGCGCAGTGGCGTCTGAAAGGGGAAATCAACTTTAACATCGGCAACGGAGTGCCCCTGAACCCCGTCGAGCAGTGAGCTCCATGTCCGAACTGCAGACTGATCAACTCGGATCCACCGATGCTGCCGCTGCGACGCGGGTAGCAACTAATCAACCGGATTGCTATCACTGCGGTCTGCCGGTGGTCGATGGCAGCCGCTTTTCCGTGGTGATTGGCGGCGCTGCTCGCCCCATGTGTTGTCCCGGGTGTGAGGCTGTCGCCGGCGCCATCGTGGCCGGGGGGCTCGATAACTTCTACCGCTACCGCGAGCAAAACAGCCAGCGACCGGAAAACACCACACAGCAGGAACGCTGGAGTGCGTACGATCTCCAGGAAGTACAGAGCGAATTCGTACGGGATTTGGACGATCCGCGGTCAGCCGGGAGCGACCGGTCGCTGCAGGTCGCCAGCCTGCTGATTGCCGGTATCACTTGTGCGGCCTGTGTGTGGCTGATCGAAAAGCACCTGTTGGGCGAGGATGGTGTCGAGCGGGTTTCCGTCAATGCCAGCAGTCATCGCGCGCAAATTGTTTTTGATCCTGAACGGGTGCCGGTCAGCCGGCTTTTCGCCGCGCTGGCGGCGATTGGATACCGCCCGTCGCCGGCCACTGCGGTAAACGGCGAGCGCCTGATGCAGCAGGAAAAGCGCGCGTCGATACGTCGTCTCGGTGTGGCCGGCCTCGGCACCATGCAGGTAATGATGTTTGCTATCGCGCTCTACTTCGGCGCCAGCAAGGGTATCGAGAGCCAGTTTGAGCAGTTCTTCCGCTGGGTGTCCCTGATCGTGGCCACACCGGTGGTGTGTTACGCCGCCCAGCCATTCTTCGCGGCGGCCTGGCGTGCCTTACGCAGTGGGCAGCTGGTGATGGATGTGCCCGTGTCCCTCGCCATTGGCCTGGCCTACGGCGCCAGCGTGTACGCCACGGTGTTCGAAACCGGCGAGGTTTATTTCGAATCGGTGTCAATGTTTACTTTTTTCCTATTGCTGGGGCGCACCATTGAAATGCGTGCTCGCCACCGCGCGGGGTTGGCCAGTGGTGGCCTGGCGCAGTTGCTGCCGCTGGCGGCGTTGCGGCTGAAGGAGGGTTCCGGCAGCGATGTGGAGTCGGTGCCGGTGGCGGCTCTGCGAGCCGGGGACCGGATATTGTTGCGGCCGGGAGACACGATTGCCGCGGACGGCGAAGTGGTCGACGGTGAAAGTGGCGTCGATGAGTCAGTGCTCACTGGCGAATCCGCTCTGCAACAAAAGGCCGCTGGCTCGCCAGTGTTTGCCGGTAGCGTCAATGGGGATTCCTCACTTACCGTGCGGGTTACTGCGGCGGGCAAGGGAACGCGCCTGTCGGCGATCGAAAAACTGGTGGAGAGCGCCCAGCTCGATAAGCCCACCCAGGTGGCTCTGGCCGATCGCCTGGCGGGGCGGTTTATTGCCGCAATCCTGTGTATTGCGGTAGCGGCCTTTGCATTCTGGTGGCAGCAGGCACCGGATCGCGCCTTCTGGATCGCGCTGTCGGTGCTGGTGGTGACCTGTCCCTGCGCCTTGTCGCTGGCAACGCCTGCGGCGCTGGCGGCGGCAACCCTGCGCCTGCAGCAATTGGGTCTTCTGGTGGCGAAAGGCCATGTGCTGGAGACTCTGCCGCGCCTGACCCGGGTGATTTTCGATAAGACCGGAACTCTGACCGAAGGTGAGCCGCGGTTGCGACAGGTCCAGTTGTTGCGTGCTGGTGTTACTGCCGAAGAGGTGCGGGATATCGCCGCCGCGCTCGAAGCCCACAATAGCCACCCGCTGGCGAAGGCATTTCGTCCCTGGGTTGGCAACAGAGGCGCGCACGCACTACGGAGCGTGACCGGGTGTGGGGTGAGTGGTGTCTGCGGCGACCGCAATTATCGGCTTGGCCGCGCGGACTTTGTTCTCGAGGGTGCTACCGGAGAAACCGTCGACGGTGTGGTGCAGACGCTGCCGATACCGGAGGAACCGGGACAGTGGCTGCTGCTGGGAGACACCGGTGGTGCTGTGGCTTGGCTCGGGCTGGGTGATGAGATGCGCCAAAGCGCGCCTGCAGGCGTCGCGGCGTTGCGGGAACTGGGGCTCAAGGCCGAACTGCTGAGCGGTGACCAGTCCGCGGAAGTGCCGCGTCTCGCCACATTGAGTGGAATCGATACCTACCGGGCTGGGGCCTCGCCCGAGGACAAACTCGCGCATTTGCAGCATTTGCAGGCACAGGGTGAGCGCTTGCTCATGGTGGGTGACGGTATCAACGATGTGCCGGTGCTGTCCGGTGCGGATGTGTCGGTGGCGATGATGTCTGCGGCGGATCTGGCGCAGTCTCGCGCGGATGCCATTTTGCTGCAGGGAGATTTGCAGGCACTGCCGCGGGCCTTTGAGCTGGCGCAGAAGTGCCGCACAATCATTCGCCAGAATCTGGCCTGGGCGATCCTGTATAACGCACTGGCGCTGCCGCTGGCCTTTCTCGGTTTGGTGCCGCCGTGGGCAGCGGCGATTGGCATGTCGCTGAGTTCCCTGATCGTAGTGATCAATGCCCTGCGGTTATCCCGCTGGCAACCGGCGATATAGCCTGCCGGATACCTGGAAATCACTGAATGTATTTGTTGAGGTAAACGTGGACAGTATTTTCCTGCTGGTCCCCATTGTTATCGTATTTGTTGCCGGTGCCTTGAAACTGTTTTTCTGGGCGGTAAACAGCGGGCAGTACGACGACCTGGAAACGGAAGGTCGTCGTATCCTGTTCGACGATGAGCCGCGAGCGAATAGTGATCGTCGTGAACAGCCTGATACCAGTGATGCTGACACAAACGGATCCGGTGATTCGGAAGTGGGGCCGCGTTAATGGCGGATTGGAGTTATCTGGCGGCTGCGCTGGCAATTGGCTTTTTCGGCAGCAGCCATTGTATTGGCATGTGCGGGGGCATCTCCGGTGCGCTGGGGCTTGCGGTTCCAGGGCAGAAACCGGCCTGGCCGCGACTGATCGGCTATTCCGCCGGCCGGGTGGCGAGCTACGGGGCGATGGGCTTGCTGGTCGGTGCGCTGGGGGCCTATCTGGCCACGGATATTGCCAACAGCCTTGCGCCCTTGCGGCTGGTGGCCGGGTTGATGTTGATTGCCATGGCCTTGTATCTGGCGGACTGGTGGCGCGGGCTGGTGTGGCTGGAGCGTGGCGGTGCCGTGCTTTGGCGTGCGATACAGCCGCTCTCCAGGCGACTGTTGCCGGTCCATTCCACTCCCCAGGCGATTGCACTGGGCGCGTTGTGGGGGTGGCTGCCCTGTGGTCTGGTTTACAGTGCTCTGGCATTCGCGCTGGCACAGGGGAGCAGTGAACAGGCGGCACTGGCGATGTTGGCTTTCGGCCTGGGCACGGTGCCGGCAGTGCTCGCCACCGGCGCCGCTGCCGCACAATTGCGCACCCTGGTGCAGAAGCCGGGCGTCCGGCTCGGGATGGCGCTGCTGGTTCTGTTGTTTGGGTTGTGGACGCTGTGGGGCGCTGCAGGGCATGGTCACGACCACGGCAGTGGCACACACCGCGATCACGGTGACGGGCACCACGAGCACCACCAACGCGTTCCGGAGGAGCCGGCTGGCGAAGTGCCGATGCCGGGTACTGGTCACCCGCATCATGAAGGTCACCATGAGGGGTTCCACCATCATTCCGGCGCCGGGAGTGGCGACTGAGTCGCAGCAAGTGGCAGCGGGTCCGCCTCCGGCGTAGCGAGGTGGCGCGGATCTAGGTAAACTGCCGCAATTATGACCGTTGTTCAGACCTTTTTTGCTGGGCTGATGGTCACGGGATGTCAGTTGGGTTCGTTATGAAAAGAATAAAAAACGCAAACAATCGCGATGGTGGTGGCCACGGCGCCAGGAAGTCTCCGGTGCAGGCACAGAGGGCGCAGAGCGCGACGGGGGTGCTCCCCAGCTGCCCGGATTCCCCCACCAGTATCTGGATTAACCTCTGTGCGCTGGGGATTTCCCTGCTGGCGGTTGTCTGGTTGCGGGAATACGGTCAGGACCTGCACATCAAAACCCAGTCTCTGGTGATTGTCGCGGTGGCGCTGGCGCTTCCGATCATCCTGCTCGAGTGGCTGTTCCTCAAACCCCACCGCAATCCCTCCGCGGGTCTCGACTTTCGCCGCAAAAACCACAGTCTGCGCCGTACGGCGGTAAAACTGCTGGGTTTCTATCTGAGCGTGGGGTCGGTGGCCTTTGTGTACTGGCTGTTCCCCGAGTACCACGGCTCCTTCTATGACAATTACTACGCGGTGGTACGCGCGGTACTTCCCTGGTGGTTGCTGCTGGCGGTACCGTATTTTTATCTGCTCGACGGCGCTATGGCGCAACCTAAAGACGGTTACTGGCAACTGGGCAGTTGGCTGCTGGGACAGCGCTCCGGTATTTCCGGCAAGACGATCGGTCAGCTGTATCTGGGCTGGCTGGTAAAGCTGTTTTTCCTGCCACTGATGTTCGTATATCTGGGCAACAACCTGACGACCCTGCTGGGATTTGATTTCGCGCGCCTGACCAACAATTTTAAAGCGGTGTTCGATTTCACCTTTAATTTTCTGTTCTATATCGACCTGCTGTTCGTCACCGTGGGTTATGTGTGCACGCTGAGACTGTTCGACTCCCATATCCGCACCGCGGAGCCGAGCTTTCTCGGTTGGGGGGTGGCGCTGATCGGTTACCAGCCGTTTTGGAGCCTGTTTTCCGGCACCTATCTTAAATATGACGAGGTCCCTGCCTGGGGCTACTGGTTCTGGAATACGCCGCTGGTGTATGGCATCTGGGGCAGTGTGATTCTGCTACTGATCGCTATCTACGTATGGGCGAGTATTCCCTTTGGCATCCGGTTCTCCAATCTCACACACCGGGGCATCCTGACCAACGGGCCTTACCGTTACACCAAGCACCCCGCCTACATCAGCAAGAATCTGTCCTGGTGGATGATTTCCATGCCATTTATGGTCAGTGCCAGCGCCCCCGAGGCGCTGCGTCATTCCTTGCTGTTGTTGATGGTGAACTTTATCTATTTCATGCGCGCGCGCACCGAAGAGCGGCACTTGTCCTGGGATCCCACCTATGTCGCCTACGCGCAGTATATTGCCGAGCGCGGAACCTTTGCGTTCCTGGGGCGCTGGTTCCCGCGCTTGCAGTTTGGCAATGGCCGACTGTTCTTCGCCGGTGCCAATGCAGAGCCACCAGCGCCGATGGTGTCTGGAAGCCAGGTTTCTACCAATCCGGCAAGTACCTGAGGTAGTGGGTGAAGACTGGCGAATACCGAGGACGGGCGTGATATGAGCTGGGGTGATCACGGAGCTCGCGTATCTGCGCGGAGTTGGCTGAGCCTTTGGGCGTGTAAGGCTGTTGCAGGCTTTGGGGTTGCGTATTGGCGATCGCTAATGGCGGCCCTGGTACCTGTACAGGCAAGGCGTATCGATCGACGTTGGTGGATGTACGCCGCACTATATCTACTGATCGCTGCCGGCATTTGGCTGCGGGTCGATCACATATTCACCTACAACCCCATCCATCAGATCTGGAGTGATCCCCAGCGACACTGGGAGCAGGGCAGCGAAACCCTGCGTCGGGACCCCATGAGCCTTACGGATCCGGTGATGTACCAGATTTACATCGGCGTGCTGGCAAAACTGACGTTGGGGGAGCCGTTACTCGTCGCGCTCTATACCGCATTGCTCGCCTGTCTGACGCCCTGGATCTGGTATCGCTTCGCCCGCGAATTGCTGCCTGGTCGCCTGCAGGCTACCGCGGTGTGGGCGGCGCTTTCGCTGTTGCCTTCCTGGATTGCCATCTACGGTTATTTCATGCAGGAAACCCTGCTGCTGCCATTGTTGGGCGCGGCCTTGTATGCCAGCTGGCGGTGTCGCAGGAAGCAGACACTCGCGAGTTTTCTGCTGATGGTGGCACTGTGGGTGATGGCGGGTCTGACCCGCGGTATCGCCATCCCCCTGGCGGCAGTGGTAACCACCTGGGTGTGGCTGTTACAGCCTCAGAAAGTTGCGAAGGCAGGGTACAGCCTGCTGTTGCTGACGCTGGTTCTCGGGCCTCTGGCTTACCGCAGTTATGCCACCATGCATATGATTTCCCCTCATGGTATCGGGCAGCTGGTGGCGCTGTATTTGCGTTCCGGCAAACGGGAAATTCAGGTGCATTACAGTCGTGACGGCGCGCAGTGGACTTATGGGTTTGGCTCACCCTCTACCGGCGAAAAGCCTCTGGAGCCCCTGAGTGACTGGACTACGGCGCGGGATGGACAGGTCAAGGCGCGGATTCACATCGAAAACGGCAGTCAGGACTGGGAAAAGGCCATCGCCCGGTATCCGCTGACATTGGAGCGATACCTGGATCTGACCGGGGAAAACCTGATTTACCTGTTTTTTGGCTCCTCCTGGCCGGACAACAATCGCGAGCGCTGGCTGGCGAATCTGAACCACCACAGCCGTTGGATCTGGGCGCCACTTACCGTGCTGTTACTGCTCGCTACCGCGGTGTACTGGCGGCGCCTGCGCGGTGCAAGGCTATTTGCGGTAGTGTTGATGACCTGGATTCTGGTGCAGGGGTTCTTGCCCATTGCTGTCAACGAAGGGCGTTACCGCAAACCGGCAGAGGGCTTGTTGCTGGTGCAGGCGCTATTGCTGATAGGTGTGGGAATTCGCCGCCGTACTGGCACCGCGCAACGCGGCCTGGATCGGACTGAGGCATTGCCCGTGGCTGGAATTCAGCGGCCTGAAAATCGCGTGGTTGCTAATTCCGCGGAATTGCCAGAACGGGAAAAAGACGATGCAGCGGTATGACAGAACCGTGTATCTGAAGCAGTTGCTGGGGCGGTTCGGGCGCTTTGCCGCAGTTGGTGGAGTGGCCACGGCGCTGCACTACCTCTTGCTGGTGGCGCTGGTTGAATTGTTCGGGGTGGACGAAATTCTTTCTTCGGCGATTGCCTTCAGTATTTCCTCAGTGGCGAATTACTTTCTTAACTTTTATCTCACATTTGCCGCGGACCTCCCTCACCGTCAGGCACTGCCTAAGTTTGTGTTGGTGGCGGGCCTGGGACTCGTGGTCAATACCCTGTGTTTCACTCTGTTGCTGCCGTTTTTGCCGTATCTGCTGGCGCAGGCCGGGGCAACACTGGTGACATTGGCAAGCAATTTCCTCTTGCAGCAATTCTGGATTTACCGGGGGCCACAATGGAATTCCTGAAGGACGGCGTTACAACTTCTGCCGGCGATCTGGCGCAACAAGCACAGCTGCCATCGCTGGCAATCGTGGTTCCCTGCTACAACGAGGAAGAGGTGCTGGAAGATACCACCGGCGAGTTGTTGCATACACTGGATCGCCTGCAACACGGCGGGCAGATCAGTGCTGCGTCAAAGCTGTACTTTGTTGACGACGGCAGCAGGGATGCGACCTGGCCAATGCTGGAAAAGCTGGCGGCAGAAAACCCGCGGATTGTTGCGGTGGCGCTATCCCGAAACCGCGGACACCAGAATGCGCTCTATGCGGGGTTGGCGCAGACCTCCGAAGATATGGTGGTAAGTATCGATGCCGATCTGCAGGATGGGCCCGAGAATATTGCCGCAATGATCGCCGCCTATCGGCAGGGGAGCGAGGTGGTGTACGGGGTGCGCGAACAGCGCGACAGCGATACCTGGTTCAAACGAGTGACGGCGGAAGGCTATTACCGCGTTATGCAGGCCCTGGGCGTGGACCTGGTGTTCAACCATGCGGATTTCCGCCTGATGTCACGGCGGGCAGTGGATACCCTGCTGCAATATCCGGAAACCAACCTGTTTCTGCGCGGTATGGTTCGGGAGCTTGGCTTTACCGCGACGACCGTGTGCTATACCCGCAGGGCGCGGCTGGCCGGTGAGAGTAAATATCCGTTGCGGCGTATGTTGTCGCTGGCGTGGAAGGGGGTGACCGCATTTTCCATTGCACCACTGCGGGCCATCACACTGCTGGGGCTTATTTCCGGCGGACTGGCGCTGGGGCTGATTGCCTGGGTACTGTTTGTGAAAATGTTTTCGGGCAGCGTGGTGCCCGGTTGGGCGTCAATTATGGTCCCGGTACTGTTTATCGGCAGTGTGCAGTTGCTCTGCCTGGGGGTGATTGGTGAGTACCTGGGCAAAATCTACGAAGAGGTCAAGCGTCGTCCGCGCTTCCATGTGCGTGACGTTGTTGGGGCGGAGCCGGCATTGGATCAGGGCCCGGAGCAGGAAGTGCGGTTCCGCGCGACACCGCGAGTGCCCGTACACAAGCCGGTAACCACGGGTTCCGGGCCGTAACCTCAGTCAGAAAGCAGTCGCAGAGACAGGTCGATGGCACGCAGGTGCTTGGTAAGACTGCCGGAAGATATGTAATCCACCGCCAGCCCGGATAACTGTTTTAGTCGCGCTTCATCGACACTGCCGGAGATTTCAATTTTCGCGCGGCCGCGGGCGAGCTTGAGCGCTTCGGCAGTCATCTCGTCGGTGAATTCATCCAGCATGATGACATCGGCGCCGGCATCCAGGGCCTGTTGCAGTTCAGCGAGGGTTTCCACTTCCACCTCTACCAGGGCACCGGGTTTGATCTGGTGTGCCTGGGAGATGGCATTTTTAATACCGCCCGCTGCCGCGATATGGTTTTCCTTGATCAGGAAAGCATCGTAGAGGCCAATGCGGTGATTGCTACAGCCGCCACAAAGCACCGCATATTTTTGTGCTGTGCGCAGACCGGGAATGGTTTTGCGGGTATCGAGAATCCTGATCTCTGAGCCAGAGGCGAGGGCGGCATATTCGGCCGCGGTGGTGGCCGTGCCGGACAGCGTCTGCACGAAATTCAGCGCACAGCGCTCGCCAGAAAGAATAGTTCTGGCGTTGCCCTGAAGTTCAAACAAGGTGCTTTTGGCGCTGACGTGGTCGCCATCTTCTACCAGCCAATTGATCGTGAGTTGCGGGTCCAGCTGGTGGAATACCTCATCTACCCAGGCTTTGCCGCAGAATACACAGTCCTCGCGGGTGATCACTCGCGCCCGGGCCTGCCGCTCTGCGGGGATCAGTTGTGCGGTAATGTCGCCATCGCCGATGTCTTCGGCCAGGGCATTGGAAACCGCCCGGCGGATGTCCTCGACTAGGTTGGGGATGGCGGTGGAGGAGGGGGTCATGCGCATACCTCGATATCAGCGGTAGATGCCGTCTATGTCAATGAGTCTATGTAGATACGGTCTATATGGTAACGGCAGGCAACTTGCCCGGGGTGCAATGGTATCAACCAGGGCCTGTTGTCAGAAGAGGTCCGGGCCGTATCCGCTCACTCTGTTGTGAAGTTGCTCTCAAGTAAGCGGGAACCAGGGCCACGCTACTTGAGTCGATTAGTGAGGGCCTGTGAACATAGTCGCAAAAATGAACTTGCAATTTGACGTCAGGTTGTGCCGTTGGCGCGGAAGTCCGTAGAATCAGCGGTCGACCTACCTCTATTTCATCCCATGGCTGGGCGGAGCTCAAGGCAATGAAAGACTCCCATTCCACAAAGGTGATTTCCCTGCACGAGGCTCAGCGCGAGCATCATGAGGCGAATCGCATTTCCCGGCTGCCGGCACAAGTCGCCGCAGTGAGTGAAAAAGCGCGGGGCATACTGGTGGAAAAGGCCAAGCAGGTATTTGCCAAGGTGGACGATTCTCTCTTTGCCATGGCAGAAAAGGCCCACGGTCGGGATGAGCAGGACGGCCTGTTTCAGGCGCTGAGGCTGTTGCGTGTTGAGCGCCGCAAAGTTGTTGAACAGTTTGCAGACAACTTCGCCCGAGCGTTTCTTGTTAAGGACCCGGCGAAAGTTGATGAAGATCCCTATTCAGCGGATAACCTGTCGCTGGTGCACAACGACGATCTCGAGCAGCTGGTGGCGGTGGATACCATGGTTGCCCATGCCAAACGCGCTTTCGCCGAACCCCTGACAGAAATTGCGCTGCGCCTGAATACCCTGTTGTCCGTAAAAATCTACGAAAAAAACAATCCCCTGGGCCCAGATGTTATTTGTGACGCATTTGTCGAGGCGTCCCGCGAACTCGATCTGCATATTCGCGCACGCCTCACTCTGCTGAAAAAATTCGAGCAGCTGGTGATGCTGGACCTGGGCAAGCTCTACGACCAGTGTAACGACCTGTTGATCGAGCAAGGCGTGCTGCCTTCACTAAGGCAGCAACGTCGTAACGGACGCCCCTCGCGTCCGGGGCAGCCCCAGCCTGCGCAAGGTGCCGTTGTTACCGCCGGGGTCGTAGCTGCCCAGCCTCAGACCGGCAACCTTGGCACTGCAATGGGCGGCGCTTCAACGGCGGGCGCCGCGACCGGGGTTCACGGGCTTGTTCCCCTGGGAACGGGTGTTGTGCCGATGGGTGCCCAGGACCTGCTTTCCCATCTTGGCGCGCTACAGACGTTGGTGCCGCAGAATTATGCCGAGGGTGGAATTGAGCTGCTGAATATCAATCACCTGCTCCAGCAGCGTCTTGTGGATTCGCAGCAGTCCGCCGCTTTGGCAAAGATGGACAGTGACATCATCAAACTGGTGGAAATGCTGTTCTCGTTCATTCTTGAAGATCGCAACCTTGCGGAACCCATCAAGTCGCAGCTCGGGCGTCTACAGCTACCACTGCTCAAGGTGGCGATCGCCGACAAGTCCTTTTTCAGCAAAGGCGGGCACCCTGCACGCAGGTTACTGAATGAACTGGCGGACGCCGCCACCGGCTGGCAGGCGAAGGCTGACCACGAGTCCGATCCGCTGTTCAAGAAGATCAGTGAAGTGGTTGCGCGGGTGCTGGCGGAATTTGACCGGGATATCAATATCTTCTCCCTGTTGCTTGAGTCCTTCCGGGAGTTCATTCAGCGTGAGCGCAAACGTGCGCAGAAGCTGGAGCAGCGCATCGTCGATGAGGCCGACGGCAAGGCCAAGGCCCAGGCGGCTCGCGCCCGGGTTGCCGCGGTGATGGATGCACTGATGGCCGAGCGCGACCTGCCGCCGGTGGTTGGCGAGTGGCTGGAAAAAGTCTGGTCCAACATGTTGTTCCTCACCTGCATTAAAGAGGGTACCAACAGCGAAAGCTGGAGCCGGGATGTGCGTACGGCCCGTGATCTGGTGTGGAGCGTGCATGCGCCGATGCCGGAAAGTCGCAAGCAGTTGCTCGGGTTACTACCCGCACTTCAGGAGCGACTGAAAGTTGGGGTAGATACGGTTTCCCTGAACAGCTTCGATGCCCGACGGATGTTTGCCGGATTGAAAGAGGTCTATCGCGAGAGGTTTGCGCTGGCGCAGCGCATTGCCGAAGAGCGTAGCCGCAAGGCCCGCGAGGATATTCGGGAGGCTGTACGCGAAGAGGCCCGACGTGAATTGGCCGCAGAAACGGCGGTTGAACAGCCAGTTGTTCCCCAGTCAGAAGCGGTCGACACAATTGTTTCGCTTCCGCAAATGGAAGAATTGGAACAGGCGGTGGCAGATGCTGGATTGCAGTCTGAATCTGCCGCGGAGCTGGACGCACTGCCGGAGTCGGACTCTCACTGGCAACAGACCTTTCGTCTGGCACAGGGCAGCTGGTTCGAACTCAAGCGTGGTGATGACGAGCAATTTCGCTGCCGGCTGGCGGCGGTGATCCGGGATATCGATCAATTTATCTTCGTGAACCGCAACGGCGCAAAAGTCGCTGAGTTTACCCGCCTGGAGCTGGCTCATGCCCTGCGCGACGCACAACTGATGCCATTGGATGACGGCATGCTGTTTGAGCGTGCACTGCAGTCGGTCATAGGCACTGTGCGCAAATCCCGTGGAGAAATGAAGTAACGCCTGTCAATATGGCTCGGGCAGCTGGTTCAGTTTCCGCAGCGAGTTCCTCGAATGAGAAGGTCGCTGTGGACTTTCATATTTTTGTAATAATCTTTTTGTAATAGCCTTAGGGCGCTTTAGATTTTTGGCGGCATTTTTTTGTCCTGCCAGCCCGGCTGAATGCCTCTCCTGTCTTTTTGGTAAATTCCTGCAATTTTCAATGAAAATGGCGAAAATTGGCCCTTTTGGGCACTTGCTTGTCGCTTCTATTTGCAGGATATTGAGTACCAGTTCCGATTCTTTTGGATGTCACTGCCGTTTGGCACTTATTTCCTTGATGTATTTGTTCGTGTGCCGATTGCAGTAAACCATTGCAAGGGGCGCTAATGCCCGTTGTATCTGGAGTCGGTACTCTTTTAGATGTTCAATGGAGGCTTCCCGTTGCGGGATGTACGGGTAACAGGAGTAACCCCCCGCGACCGGTACACTCTGAACCATGGCCAGGAGGGCGTGCTGGGTGAGCAAGGACGATATGGATAACAATATAAAAGAACTATTTGTCATCACCAATGGCGGAAAGAGTGGTACTGGGCGTACCGCTGGAAAGCCTGCCGCGGCTACCAGCCGGCAGTTATCCAAAACGGTGAATCTGGTGAGCCAGAAGGCGGTGGAGTGGTTGCAGGCGAGGGCGGGTGAGGTTTTTGCCCAAGTCGACGATTCTCTGTTTGGCATGGCCGAAAAGGCCCATCAGCAGGAAGAGCAAGACCGGCTATTTCACGCCATTCGCGCACTGCGGGTCGAATTGAGCAATCTGGTGGATGGTTTCTGTGACGGTGTACAGGAGCGATTTCACTCTCCGAAAAATGATATTCCCGGCGAAGAAGCTGCGCTGGAGTCTTCTAAACTCAAAAACCTGTCGCTAGTCAATGATGACGACCTGGAGCAGCAGGTGGCCATCCGCACCATGGTGGCAAACATCAAGCGTGATCACGCCGAGGCCATCGCCTCGCTGTCCCTTCGCCTGGATACCTTGCTGCCGAGCAAAATCTACGACGAAAACCTGCCTCTTGGTCCGGGGGCCGTGTGTGCAGCTTTCACTGATGTGCTCGGTGATGTGGAAATGGCGCCGCGGGCGCGAATGACGGTCCTGAAAAAATTCGAACTGCATTTGATCAATCGTCTCGGTGAATTGCTGGATTCCAGCAATCGTCTTTTGGTGGAGCAGGGTGTACTGCCTACGATTGAAGACCCCCTGCGCCGCCAGGGCAGGAAACCCGCCCGGGGCCAGGCTACGGCCTCAGGTGCCACACCTGAAGCGCCTGCCGGTGAGTCGTCGACGTTTTCCGCCCAGGCAGAGGCGGGTCAGGTGCCCTACGGTCAAGCGGGCCAGCTACAGATGCAGGCGGCCTATTCAGGGGCCGCCAGTGGTGGTCCCGGTTCGGCACAGGCTGGAAACTATGCTCCGGGTCTGATGCCTCTGGGATCCGGTGCCGCGCCAATGGCGACACCGGCACTTTTGCAGCACCTCGGTCAGTTGCAAATGGGTTTGCCGATGCAGTCTGGCGCGACCGGACAGCTGGTAAATGTCACCCAGATGCTCGAAGAGCGACTGGTCGCCGCCAAGCAGTCCGCATCTCTGCACGAACTGGACAGCGAAGTCATTCGGCTGGTGGATATGCTGTTTTCGTTCATGCTCGAAGATCGCAAC
Source organism: Microbulbifer bruguierae (assembly GCF_029869925.1). Lineage (NCBI taxonomy): Bacteria > Pseudomonadati > Pseudomonadota > Gammaproteobacteria > Cellvibrionales > Microbulbiferaceae > Microbulbifer > Microbulbifer bruguierae. Next base: position 4,421,923 of record NZ_CP118605.1, read on the forward strand.
CTCGCCGAGCCCATCAAGGTGCAGTTGATTCGTTTGCAGCTGCCGATGCTGAAATTGGCCGTGGCGGACAAGGGGTTCTTTTCCAAGGGCGGGCACCCGGCTCGGCGGCTGTTGAATGAGCTGGCGGATGCAGCAATTGGCTGGCAACCCAGCGAAAATTACCTGAATGATCCGCTGTATCGGGAAGTTTGCACCATCGTCGAAGGCGTACTGGCTGAATACGATCAGGATGACGATGTTTTCGAACGTCTGCTGGAGAGTTTTCGGGAGTTTACTGCGCGAGAGCGCAAGCGAGCGGCCGTTATGGAGCGGCGCACCATCGACGAAGCTCAGGGCACAGCAAGAGTCGAGGCGGCGAAAGCACGTGTCGCTGCGGTATTCGATGCGCTGACTGCGGAGCGAAACCTGCCAAAAATTGTGCACGAATGGCTGAACAGGGTTTGGAGTAGTGTGCTTTTCCGCGCCTGCCTGAAAGAGGGAACAGAGAGCGGCGTATGGCGGCAACATGTGCTCACTGCAAGGGATCTGATCTGGAGTGTCGTTGCGCCGATGCCGGAAAGCAGTGGCAAAATACAGCGTTTACTGCCTGACCTGAAAAAGCGTCTGACCGATGGGGCCCAGTCCCTGTCTTTGAGTGCTGGGGACCAGCAGCGGCTGAAGGGCGGTCTTGAGGTATTGTACCGGGAGCGGCAGAAACTGGGTGAGCGTGTAGAATCCGAGCGCGAGCGACGGACTCGTGAGCGGCTGGTGCAGGAGTTGCGCCGGGAGGCGGATAGTATTATCGCTATTCCTGATACCGAGGAAACGGTTCTGGTTCCCCCGCAAACAGAGGCTGCACAATCCGTACTGGATGATGCCCGAGAGTTGCCCGCCGGTCAGCCGGCGCTGCCGGAGGTGGAGGAAATCCAGCTGGCGGTAACCGAGGCTCGGGTGTCTCCGCCGGTAGCCCTGAAGCCTTTGCCCCAGGACGACAGTCACTGGCAAGAGACTTATCACCTCAAGGACAGCTGGTTCCTGTTGCGGAATCCGGAAAAACTGCCGGTGCGCTGTCGTCTTGCGGCCATTATCAAGGATCTGGATCAGTTCATGTTCGTCAACCGCGCAGGGGCCAAAGTGGGCGTTTACTCTCGTCTGGAGCTGGCGCACGCGTTGAGAAACGAAGAGCTGCTCCCGCTGGAGAAGGGGCCGCTGTTTGAGCGGGCCCTGGAGTATGTGGTTGGCAATTGCGGTGAGAGCAAAATCGCCATCAGCTTCTGAAACTTTCACGGGGGAGATCGCGAACTCCCTGCCTTGCACTCCTCAGCAGTTTCTCAGTATTCGTGGGTGCTGCTGCGGAGCTGGCGGTTCGTGCCGCTCTTAGCCATTCTTTCTGGCGTCACTTCATTGCAGAATTGGGCACTGCTATTGGCAGTTCCTTCTTCCCTTCCATAGAATAAGCCTCTGCTTAAATCTCAGCGGAGTCACGTTTGTGGAATATCAGGTCCAGTCAGGATGGTTACGCGGTGTACGCCGGGTGCCCAGCCCTCACTGCAACAGTCGCCCCGACGATGCAGAAGTGGATCTGTTGGTGATTCACAGTATCAGCCTGCCGCCGGGTGAGTATGGTGGATCCTACATTGATGAATTCTTTCTAGGCCACCTTGATATAGATGCCCACCCCTATTTTTCCGAAATTGGTACCTTACGGGTATCTGCTCACCTATTGATCAATCGCGATGGGCTTGTCACCCAGTATGTTCCCTTTGATGGACGTGCGTGGCACGCTGGACAGTCGACGTTTTGTGGGCGGGAAAACTGTAATGATTTTTCCATCGGCATAGAGTTGGAGGGGTTGGAAACAGACACCTTTACCGAAGCGCAATACAGGTCCTTGGCGGAGGTGTCGGTTGCCATCATGAAGGCTTATCCGGCGATTGATAAAACCAGAATTACCGGCCACTCGGATATTGCACCGGGGCGGAAGCTCGATCCTGGTCCGGGGTTTGACTGGACACGGTATTTCCTGCGCCTGGATCAGCTCACTGGTGATGCTCCGTCAGAATAAGCACTGATTGATACGTATAAATCCGGCAGAGGCGGCAGATTTTTTGGCCGTGGTGGGTGCTGTCTAAACCATTAAATATTGAATTGGGGGGTGCTATGGCGCTTTTGATTGTGCTGTTGGCATTGGGGTTGGTACAGATATGGGGTTCCGGCGGACCGCTGCACCGGGATAGCTGGTTCTATCGGTGGCGAGATCTTGTCTATCGCCTCGGCTTTATCCGCGACAGGGCGGGAATCGGCTTCGGTGTGCTGGTATTGGTCCCGGTGCTGGGCGCAGCGATAGTACTGGCACTGGCGGAGAGTATGCTGGGGGGCTTCGGTATTTTACTGATTAGTGTGCCGCTACTGCTGTACTGCTTCGGACGGGGGAATTTCAACGAATCCCTCGCGTCGTATCTGCGGGCCTGGTACCAGGGTGATTTCGAGTCCGCACAAGAGGCGGCAAGACCGATCCTCGGTGCATTTAAGGCCCACGCCGACAACCCGCCTGCTTTTGAATCGGTCCCTGACGTGCAGTCTTCCCTGCATCGCCTGGTGTTCAAAGCCGCGGCCTATCGGGCCTTTGAACGCCTGTTCGTGGTGTTGTTCTGGTTCCTGTTACTGGGTATCCCCGGGGCCTTGCTGTATCGCCTGAGCCAGCTGGTAACCGTTACTGAATCTGGTGAGAAAGTCGCCTCCAATGGCGAGAGCAGTTTGCCGGATGTGGAGCTCGCGCTGCGCTGGTTGTGGCTGCTTGAGTGGCTGCCAGTGAGGGTGATGGGATTTACTCTCGCCATTGTGGGTAATTTTGCCGGCTGTTATCGGGCCTGGCGAGCACACCTTACCTGCAAGGAAATCGCGACTGAAGACGCTCTTGAATACTATCTTGAAGGCGCCTTGGGAGGGATCGACAGCAGTGAGTGCAGCGCAGGCGTCGCCGTCAGTGAAGGTCAGCGTTTGTGCGGTGCAGAAATCGAGGCAATGCAGGCCATTCTGTCCCGTGCACTGTTGATGTGGATTACGTTAATGGCGCTCTACGTGTTGTTTGTGAATTAAATTGTTCCCGATTTAGCTTTTGAGTATCTGAGGTCTTGTGTGAATACTGATAGTGCCGATGTCCAGGATCTGCCAATAGCGGCTGACGTTTTCGCGGCGGCAGAACGACTTAACGGGCGTATACACCGGACACCACTGATGACCTCAAGCACACTTAACAGGGCTTGCGGCGCGGATCTCTACTTCAAATGCGAGCATCTGCAAAAGGTTGGCGCCTTCAAGGCCCGCGGTGCAGCCAACGCCGTTTTGCAGCTTCCGGAGGCTACTGCGCTGGTTGCCACCCATAGTTCCGGCAATCATGGCGCTGCGCTCGCCTGGGCTGCTTCTGAACGAAATATCCGCTGCAAGGTGGTGATGCCGGATAATGCGCCGGACGCAAAAAAGCGGGCGGTGGCGGCCTATGGCGCCGATATTGTTCTGTGTCAGCCGACACTGGAAGCGCGAGAGGCAACCCTGGCAAAGCTCGTCGCGGAAACCGGAGCCCATGTAGTACCTCCGTTTGACGATAAGCGCATTATCGCAGGTCAGGGTACAGTGGCGCAGGAAATTATCGGTCAGTGCCGTGAGCTGGGGTTTTCGCCGGACTTACTGGTGTCTCCGGTGGGCGGCGGAGGCCTTTTGGCGGGGATCGGCCTGGCTGTTTCTGCGTTGGCGCCGGAAGTAAAAGTTCTGGGCGCGGAGCCCGCGGGGGCCGATGACGCCCAGCGTTCGTTTCGCCGTGGAGAGCGGGTTACCGAACAGGAGCCAGATACGATTGCGGATGGGCTTCGCACCACTCTTGGAGTGCGCAATTTTTCACTGATTTGCCGTCATGTGAACGATATTGTTACCGTATCCGAAGCGGGAATACTGGAAGCACTTTCACTACTCTGGCATCGGACCAAACAGTGGGTAGAACCATCTGCGGCGGTTGGACTTGCAGCTGTAATGGAACACCGCGCACGTTTTCGCAACAAGCGGGTGGTGATTGTGTTAACCGGCGGCAACATGGATCTCGCTGCGGCAGCAACGATGTTGGACGGCCGCGGATGAAGCGTGACTCTCTAGCGGCCCTAGTGTAGCGGCGCTGGATAGTCGTTATGGAATGAAATAACCCTAAAAAACCAACTCAAAGGGAAATCAGTAGGAGAGCCCAGGCATGGAAAGCGGTGGAAAGAATCTTTTTGCAGGTCTCAATCGTGTGACGAGTGCTTCGGATACCGGTACGGGGCGCCTCTGTTCGCCTGCTACACTGTTGGCAATACTGGCAGCCTGGACGTTGTTATCGGTGGCAAACGCTGCTATGGCTGAAGCTTTTGAGCTGACCTCTACGACCGTTGCCGACGGAGATCGTATGCAACCGGCTCAGGTGTATCAGGGATTCGGCTGTAGCGGAGATAATATTTCGCCGCAGCTTCAATGGAAGGGGGCGCCGGCGGGTACCCGTAGTTTTGCCGTAACCATGTACGATCCGGACGCCCCGACAGGTAGTGGCTGGTGGCACTGGGTGGTATTCAATATCCCTGCAAACGTGCATGAAATACCCGAAGGCGCCGGGGAGCCCAAATCCGGATTGATTCCTGAAGCGACCCAGAGTCGTACAGATTTCGGGGGGGCAGGCTACGGTGGTGCCTGCCCACCGGTCGGTCACGGAGATCACCGCTATCAATTTCGCGTTTACGCGCTGAAAGTCGAACAGTTGCCCTTGGATGAAAACAGCCCCGCGGCTATGGTCGGTTATTACATCAATGCCAACAAACTTGCGGAAGCTGAGCTGGAAGTGAAATTTGGCCGCTGATAGCCCTGTTTGTAAAGACTGGCACTAAAACGGTTCGCTATTCAGGCCAGCTCAAGAAAAAGGACGCAAAGTCTGCCCATGCAGAAACAGAAATTGACTTGGGGAGAGGCGCTCAAGGTTTATTCTCGGCCGAAGGTGCTGGGGATGTTTTTCTTTGGGATATCCGCCGGGTTGCCGTATTTGCTGATTTTTTCCACGCTCACTGCCTGGCTGCGCGACTACGGTGTAAGCCGAACGACGATCGGTTTTTCCGCCTGGATTGGCATTACATTCTCTATCAAGTTTATCTGGGCGCCGATCATTGACACCCTGGGGCTACCTTTTCTGACCAGGTGGATGGGCAAGCGGCGCAGCTGGATTCTTGTATCCCAGCTGGGCATTGCGTTCGGGCTTTTCGCCATGAGTCGAATAAACCCACAATTGGCGCTTCCTACCGTATTTGCTCTTGGTGTCCTGGTGGCATTCTGCTCGGCATCCCAGGACGTGGTGATTGATGCCTACCGTATCGAGGCGGTCGATAAAGAATTCCAAGGTGCGATGGCGGCGATGTACGTGTTCGGTTACCGGGTCGCATTACTTATTGCCGGGGCAGGTGCGCTGTATATCGCGGAATATGCCAGCTGGAGCACGGCTTATTTGTCGATGGCCTTGCTGATGGGGGTGGGAATCATCACCACGCTGCTAGTGTCAGAGCCGGATCACTATAAAGCCAAAGCAGAGGGCGAAGTCTTTCAGCATGAATGGGTGGATCGGGTGCTGGGTAGCGGCACTCATGGAAAAGTTAGCGAATGGTTTGTCCGTGCGGTCGCATGTCCATTTATCGAATTTTTCCAGCGCAATGGCCGTTATGCCATCGTTTTGCTGATTTTTGTTGGCATCTACCGTGTCAGTGACATTGCCATGGGCATCATGGCGAACCCGTTCTACCTTGACCTGGGGTTCAGCAAGGACGAGATCGCGCAGATAGGCAAGCTTTTCGGTTTCGTGTGTACCATGCTCGGGGCCTTTCTGGGCGGCTCAATGGTCGTTCGGTTCGGAATTTTACGGCCATTGATTCTGGGGGCCGCCATGGTGGCGGCGACCAATTTGCTGTTTGCCCACCTGGCGACTTTGGGGCCCGACAAAACCTGGTTGGCCATCGCAATCAGCGCTGACAATATCAGCGCGGGTATTTCCAACTCGGTATTTATTGCCTTCCTTTCAAGCTTGGTCAACCAATCCTATACCGCAACTCAGTACGCACTATTCAGTTCGCTGATGACACTACCAGGGAAATTTATCAGTGGCTTTTCCGGTATGGTGGTGGACGCACAGGGCTATGAGGAATTTTTTATCCTTGTCGCGATTCTGGGAATCCCTGCGGTATTGCTAGCGTGCTACATCTGGTGGCGTGGTCGTGACCAGGAGGCGCTTGAAAGAGCGCAAAAACAGCAGGTTGCGCCTGGCTGAGATCACAATTACGGTCACGGGATTGGCTACAGTTCATCTGGCTTGGGCCAACCGTAACGTGGCAGGTCAATTTTCCCGTTTATCGGGGTGATACCTTCACCCTTGAGCAACTTCCACTGGCGGCGTGCTGCCGGTTCCGGGAGTGAAATCTTTCCCTGAGCGTTGATGACCCGGTGCCACGGTAATCCCGTATCCTTGGGCAGTTTACGCAGTGTTTGCCCCACCAGCCTTGCCGCTCTTGGAAGCCCAGCCAATTCGGCGAGGCCGCCATAGGTGACTACGCGTCCTTCCGGGACCTTAGCGAGTACAAGGCAGATGCGACTTGTGGCATCATGACCGCTCTTTTGCATAGCCCGCGCTTCACTGGCTTCTGAAGTTGCAGGCAATTTCCGTTTAACGTTATTAGTGGCTTTCACCTAATAATTCCAAGCTATTACAAGGTTGTTTCGTGCTTGTTGCTGTACCCAGAATACTATCCTTTTTTCCCGCCTTCTCTCTCTCTTGCCGCGGTGTAATCGCTCGTGTGCTGTTGTCTGTTATCGCCATCTTCTCAGTGCAGCATGCTTATGCGGGTGTGCTCAGTCTCTCAAACGGGGATCGTGTACACGGTGAGCTGGTTCTGGTGGAAAAGGACCACGTAGTCTGGAAATCGGAAACCTTTGGCGACATCACCGTCGACAAGAGCAAGATTCTATCGTTGGAAACCGACAAAGACCTCAAGATTGCCGGCCGAGACGAGCCTTGTGCACTGGCTGGTCATTATCGCGAGCAGTGGGAACTGTATTGCGATGAGGGTGAAGGCTGGGTGATGGATTTCCCTGCTATTGATCGCGCAGAACCCTATATCAATTTTGTCGGCAATCCGGTGATTTTTAATGGCAATGTGAGTGCCTCTGGCGTGTTCGAAAATGGTAACCGTCAGCGGGAAGACTGGGATGTCAGTGCCAATTTCAATGTGCGTCACAGCGACTTCCAGCACATTGTCGGAACACACTATCAGAACCAGAACAACGTAGAAGTTGAGGGGCTGGAAAAATACCGACTGGCCTATGACTTGCGCTGGATATTCGCAGAAAAGTGGTTTGCCGCGGGAAACAGCGCGTTTTTACATGAAGATGCGCAAAATATTGATCTCAGTACAACGGTCGGTCTCGGTCTTGGTTATCTGTTTTCTGATACGGATAAATCGGCCCTTTCCATTCAGGGCGGCCTGAGTAGTGTAAAAGACGACTTTATCGATCCCAACCTTAGTGAACGAGCGAGCAAACGTTATGCGGCTGGCCGTACCGCGTGGGACTTCCGCTATAAATTCGATCTGGGCCCGGAAGTTTATTACAACCAGGAAGTGTTGCAGTCCCTTGATCGGAGTGAAGATTACCAGAGCAATGCGGAAATCGGCGTCCGTACACCACTGGTGAAAGGCGTCCTGATGGAAGTGAAATACGCATGGCAATACGACAACACGCCGTCGCTGGATAGTGAAAAAGAAGACACCAAGATGACCGTCGGCGTAGGGTACGCCTGGTAATTTTCAGTTATAGGCACCCTCCGAAAAAATACCTTGAGGTATCCATGAAAATTGACAACAGCGTTATCGCTATCACCGGTGCCGGACAGGGGCTCGGTCGCTCCATGGCTGTTTATTTTGCGGAGCGCGGCGCGCGTCTGGCGCTATTGGATGTCAGTGAGTCGGCGTTGCAAGAGAGCGTTGCTGCGTGTGCAGCAGTAGGTGCTGAAGCGCGTAGTTATATCGTCAATGTTGCAGATGAGCAGGCCGTCGATCAGGGGTTTACCGCCATTGCGGCAGATTTTGGTGGACTCGATGTTCTGGTGAACAACGCCGGTATTATGCGCGATGGCATGTTGCTGAAAGTCAAAGACGGTAAAGTCGCAGAGCGTATGTCCCTGGCCCAGTGGCAATCGGTCATTGACGTGAACCTGACGGGCGTATTTCTGTGTGCCAGGGCGGCGGCGGCCATCATGGTTGAGGGGGGAGATACACCGGGGCGTAGTAGCGGTGGTGTCATTATCAACATCTCCAGCGTATCCCGTGCCGGCAACATGGGGCAGACCAACTACTCTGCCAGCAAGGCCGGGGTCGCGACCATGACCGTGACCTGGGCGCGGGAACTGGCACGTTATGGTGTGCGGGTTGCCGCCATTGCGCCCGGATTTATCGGTACAGATATGGTTGCGCAGATGCGCCCAGAAATTCTGGAAGGGCTGGTGAAGCAGGTTCCGTTGCGTCGTATCGGTGAACCGAATGAAATTGCCAGTACAGCGGCATTTATCATCGACAACGACTACCTTACTGGAAGAGTAGTGGAAGTGGATGGCGGTGCGCGAATGTAAATCCAACCGTCAGTTTATAAGCGTTGACTGGGTGGGTTTTGGCTCGCCCTGTTCAGGGATTCAGACAACGCGGGTCACCCCCCCCTTAAGGCGGTCAGAAAACATCCACTGCCACAGTTGGATATGCCTCGCCCGAAAAGCACCGGCACAGGATAAAAGGTAATATCGCCACATTCGATAGAACTCCTGCCCGAAGCTGTCCGCAAATTTTTCCCAGTTGGTTTCAAAATTCTGATACCAGGCCATCAGTGTCTTATCGTAGTCGCTGCCGAAATTATGTAAATCCTCGGCGATCAATAGGCCTTCGGCAGCATCGCAAATCTGGCCGTTACTGGGGAGGTCACCATTGGGAAAGATATATTTATCGATCCAGGCATCGGTGGTGGAGTGCCGCTGGTTCTTGCCAATGGTATGAAGTAGCAATAGGCCATTATTTTTGAGGCAGCGACGGGCCACTTGCATGAAGGTGCGGTGATTCTTTCGCCCGACATGTTCAAACATGCCGACGCTGGCAATGCGATCGTAGGATTCATTCAGGGCTCGATAATCCTGCAAATGGACTTTGATCGGCAGGTGCGGATATGTTTCTTCTATATAGCGGCATTGTTCTCGGGAGACAGTGACGCCGACACATTCCACGCCATACCGCTCCGCGGCATATCCGACCAGACTGCCCCAGCCGCAGCCGATATCCAGCAGTCGCATTCCCGGCTGAAGCCCGAGCTTGCGGCATATCAGGTCTAGTTTGTGCTCTTGGGCTTGTTCAAGGTTGTCAGCGTTACGCCAATAGCCGCAGCTATAGGTCATACGGCTATCCAGCATTGACTGATAGAGACTGTTGCCGAGGTCATAATGCCGCTCTCCCACCTGATAGGCCCGACTCCGGGTTTGCAAGTTGATCAGATGTGCGCGGGCGATTCGCCACAGGTTGCGAAAAGGTTTGATTTTTTTTTGCAGGTCGGCGCGCAGGAGCCGGTAGAAAAATTCATCGAGCGCGGGAGTAGACCAGTCGCCGCGCATATAGGTCTCCCCGAGACCAAGGCTGTGTCTGGCGACGATTTCATCCAGCGCTTCCGTGCGGTGTAACTGCATATCCCAGGGGCGATCGCCGTTGATTTGAATATCGGCCTCAGCCAGGAGCTCGTCCAGGAGGTGCCGGTTTCTGCTTGCGGTGGGAGTGGCAGTGTGGCTGCTGTCGCTATCCATAGCATTCCTACTCGTGGTCCTTGCTGTTTCGATTGGTTAAATAAATAGCAGGTGTATAGGCCGGCGGCGATTTGCACGTAATCCCCGTGAGTGGCTACACTGCGAAGCTGAGCGCTGCCAACGGCAATTACCACCTGCGGCAGTGGATAAACCCACTGCCTGCCTATAGATAGTATTGGCTGCAGCAGTTGACAAGCATACTGGAAACGCCTGAATTCTCCCGGAAATCGACCGCTAGAGTTCATCAATTGCCTCTGGAGAAGCTTTATGCGCCCGCTACTGGTGCTATTTATCGTAATGCCAATTCTGGAAATGTGGGTATTGATTACCGTCGGGCAGCACATTGGTGCTTTGCCGACCATTGGCCTGGTACTTTTGACTGCCGTTGTGGGGCTTGCCCTGCTGCGCCGCCAGGGAATTTCGACCGTGATGCGTGCCCAGCAAAAGATGCAGGCCGGAGAGTTACCGGCGCGGGAAATGGCTGAAGGAATATTCCTTGCGGTGGGTGGCGCGCTGTTACTGACCCCAGGTTTCGTTACCGATGCAATAGGTTTCGCCTGTCTGATTCCCGGGCTGCGTCAATTGATACTTGGGCGACTTCTGAGTCACATTACCGTGGTGCGCTATGGACCCTACGGACCGCAAACAGGACCGGAAGCCGGGGAGGCGCGCCGAAACCACGACGTAATCGAAGGCGACTACAAGCGTGAAGATCGCAAGGATGGTGGTCGCTAGTGAGGAGTGCTCACTATTTGAACGTTTTCCCTCTGAAAGCCGCTCATCAGCAGCGATCCCCAAATTTTTTTCCCCGCCACTGTTGAATTCCTTTTCCCCGCCCTCAGATAGGGATGACCTCTAGTTTTTGCCCCGTTCCCCAAGGGGGCCGGGGGTGCCCGGACGCCAACCGGATCCGGGTATTTGTAATTGCAACCCTAAATGACTCAATGGAGAGCAATCCATGAAAATTCGTCCTTTACACGACCGCGTCGTAGTGCGCCGTAAGGAAGAAGAAGCCAAATCTGCCGGCGGTATCGTGCTGCCGGGCGCCGCTAAAGAGAAACCAAATCAAGGCGAAGTGGTTGCCGTAGGCGAAGGCAAGTTGCTGGACAACGGCGACACGCGCGCACTGTCTGTAAAAGTGGGTGACACCGTAGTGTTCGGCCGTTACGCCGACAGCAACACCCTCAAGGTGGACGGCGAAGAGCTGATCATCATGAGCGAAAGCGACATCTACGGCGTTCTGGAAGGCTAATCAGTCCCCAGAACCACCAGGCACACAGAATTGAGGAAATAAGATCATGGCAGCAAAAGACGTAAAATTCGGTGATGACGCCCGTCAGAAAATGCTGAACGGCGTAAACATCCTGGCGAACGCAGTAAAAACCACCTTGGGCCCGAAAGGCCGCAACGTGGTGCTGGAAAAATCCTTCGGTGCTCCCACCGTCACCAAAGATGGTGTTTCCGTTGCCAAGGAAATCGAACTGAAAGACAAGTTCGAGAACATGGGCGCACAGATGGTGAAAGAAGTTGCCTCCAAGGCATCTGACACCGCCGGTGACGGCACCACCACCGCTACCGTACTGGCCCAGGCCATCGTGACCGAAGGCCTCAAGTCCGTAGCCGCGGGCTTCAACCCGATGGATCTGAAGCGTGGAATTGACAAAGCCGTTACTGCAGCGGTTGAGCACATCGCGAGCCTGGCTACCCCCTGTGAAGACACCAAGTCTATCGCCCAGGTAGGCACCATCTCCGCCAACAGCGACGAAAACGTCGGCACCATCATCGCCGAAGCGATGGAAAAAGTTGGCAAAGAAGGCGTAATTACTGTTGAAGAAGGTTCTGGCCTCGAGAACGAGCTGGACGTGGTTGAAGGTATGCAATTCGACCGCGGCTACCTGTCTCCGTACTTCATCTCCAACCAGGAAAACATGACTGCCGAGCTGGATAACCCATTCATCCTGCTGGTAGACAAGAAGATCTCCAACATCCGCGATCTGCTGCCCCTGCTGGAGCAGGTAGCCAAGGCTTCCAAGCCGCTGCTGATCATCGCTGAAGACGTAGAAGGCGAAGCGCTGGCAACTCTGGTAGTCAACAGCATGCGCGGTATCGTAAAAGTTGCTGCGGTTAAAGCACCGGGCTTCGGCGACCGTCGCAAGGCCATGCTGCAGGACATCGCCATCCTGACCGGCGGTACCGTTATTTCTGAAGAAGTTGGTCTGGAACTGGAAGCGGCTACTCTGGAGCATCTGGGTACCGCCAAGCGCGTAACCCTGTCCAAAGAGAACACCGTAATCGTTGACGGTGCTGGCAATGTTGGCGATATCGAAGCGCGTGTTAAGCAGATCCGCGCCCAGATCGAAGAATCCTCTTCCGACTACGACAAAGAGAAACTGCAAGAGCGTGTAGCCAAGCTGGCTGGCGGTGTTGCTGTAATCAAGGTTGGCGCAGCCACCGAAGTCGAAATGAAAGAGAAGAAAGCCCGCGTTGAAGACGCCCTGCACGCAACCCGCGCAGCGGTAGAAGAAGGTGTTGTTCCTGGCGGTGGTACCGCTCTGGTTCGCGCAACTCAGGCCATCAATGTTGTTGGTGACAACGAAGACCAGAACCACGGTATCGCCGCAGCGCTGCGCGCCATGGAAATGCCGCTGCGTCAGATCGTTGCCAACGCTGGTGAAGAAGCTTCTGTAGTGGTTGACAAGGTGAAGCAGGGCGAAGGCAACTTCGGCTACAACGCTGCTACCGGCGTTTACGGCGACATGCTGGAGATGGGTATCCTGGACCCGGCCAAGGTAACCCGTTCCGCGCTGCAGGCGGCTGCCTCTATCGCCGGCCTGATGATCACCACCGAAGCGATGGTTGCTGACATCCCGGAAGAAAAGCCCGCGATGCCTGATATGGGTGGCATGGGCGGCATGGGCGGCATGGGCGGTATGATGTAAGCCGGCCTCCAGCCTAACCAATAAAAAACCCCGCAATTGCGGGGTTTTTTATTGCCTTAATCCAGCGGGCTGACCACTCCCCGTTCATGCACACCAATAACATGGGTGTAAATCATGGTGGTGTTGACGTCGGTATGGCCCAGAAGCTCCTGAATATTACGTATATCGGTGCCTTTAGATAGCAGGTTGGTTGCAAAAGAGTGCCGGAACGTGTGGCAGCTTGCCTTCTTCCTAATTCCGCTAATTCGCAATGCGCTTGCCACCGCCCTGCGAACCTGCTGTTCACCAATATGGTGACGGCGGATGACGTCACTCCGGGGATCTGTCGCTCTCTCAGGAGCCGGAAAAACATACTGCCAGCCGGGACTTGTCGCAGCCCGAGGATACTTTTTGGCAAGAGCACCCGGCAAATACACTTCGCCAAAGCCTTCCTCCAGATCGCGTTTGTGTAGAGCCAGCGCGAACTCAACCTGAGCCTGCAGCGGCTGTAAAAGTGAGCGGGGTAATATGGTGCGGCGCCACTTATCGCCTTTGGTTTCACGAACAAACAGGCATTGACGCCCGAAATCAACATCCTGAACGCGCAGCCTGACGGTCTCCATCACTCTTAAGCCAGAACCATACATAAGACTGGCCGCTAGCTTGTGATGACCCTGCATATTCCCAAGAATCGCCATCGCCTCCTCGTGAGTAAATACAACGGGAAGCCGCCTTCCTTTACTGGTTCTCTCAAACTGGAGATCACCCAAGTCGATATTCAGAAATTGTTTGTATAAAAATACGACAGCATTGAGTGCTGTTTTCTGGGTGTTGATAGAAACTGCGCGGCGATTGGCCAAATGACCAAGCCATTTATCAACTTCCGTCTTTCCCAAGTCTTCCGGACGTTGCATACCATTAAATCGGATGAAGTCCTTCACCCAAAAGCAGTAGGTCTTTTCCGTTTTATACGCTAAATGACGTGCGCGTATAAAAGCCCTGAAGCAATCCATAAATCGGCTAGGGCGAGCGGGCAGGGGAACCGGAATATCATCCATAAAGCAATCCTTTGCGTCCAAATGCTAACTGTATCTATATACAGTATTTTGACGTAAGTTGACCAACAATCAACCCACATTACAACCGCGGGGACCACTATTTCGTCAAACCAGAGCAAACTTAAGAATAAATTTATAAAAATCAACAGGTTATAGTTGTATTCGTAATCTGGGATAGCGGTCTTGGCGACCGGATTCGAGCCCAACGTAGTGTGATGGGAGTTCAATTAAGCCGTTGATCCACATTGGTTTTATTGGGTTTTTGGCATTAAATGGCGCTAGGAATAATTTTCACTGGATAGTAGTCTTGGCGACTACGATTAAAATGTTAAATTTATGTTGAAACTAGTATTGTCCGTGCTTGCAATTGTCCTCGTCTATGTGGGGTATATGACAGCTATTACTATTCAGGTAAGAGATCAGTGCTTATCTTTGGCCAGTGGAGACGATTTCTTATCTTCTAAAAATTTTCTCGGTGAGCCATACGCAAAAATGGAGGAATTGGATCATATCTTATTCCTCTTCAATCCCACGGAAGTATATGATTTCGTGTATCCAGGGGGAGTTGTCTTGGTCGCAGACAAAAATAATAAGTTACTGAGAATTGACTGCGGATAATGAATTTAACAAGGCGTTGCAACCGACAGCTTACTATATACACATTTTGCGCGGTCGCTTTGCTCCCATTTTCGCGCAAAATGTGCATATAGCAAGCTGCGGCTGAACGCGGCGTTATGTCTCTTAAGCATGAAATTTAAGAATCTAAATTCAATGTCACACAATTTCGTACACTCGTTCGTGAGTTACGAAAACTACATTGATAATGAGTACGTAGTTGAGGACCTCAAGAAATTCGCTAGGCGCGCTGAGGGTGAGAGAATACGGATTCAGTGGATACCATTTCCAAAATACAGATGGCCAAAGTTCAATAAAAGAGTAAGAAAATCTATCAAATTATGGCAGAAATGGCTCCCTGAACATATGAGCAATCATCGTGTCTCAAGAGAAATGATTTCCGAAATGTACATGGAGATCTATAGAAAGCCCTCACATCAGCTCTGTGTTGAGGCGATTTTGATAGACTCCAGAGGAAAAAAATATAGTTCCGAGGTTGCCTTCTAGGCATAACAAAGCAATGCAGCCGACGTCTTACTTTGTGCGTTTTTTGCACAGTCGCTGCGCTCCTATTTTTGTGCAAAAAGCACACAAAGTAAGCCGCGTCTGATTGCGGCGTTAACTGTCATATGCGTAAAATTCTGATTGTAGTATTAATTTCGATGATTCAAGGCTGTGTTGAAAATTCAACAATCGCTTTATATGACGCGGCTGACGGATCACCAAGGGAATGGCTGGAAAATGGATTTGAGGAGAAGCCATTCAGTAACACATTAAATTTCTATGTGGAAAATAATCCTTGGAGTGGCGATTTCCAGAGAGCAATTTCAATTTCTAAAGATAGCGTGTATCTGGTAACTATTGAAAAATCTAAGAAATATGACTTCGCGTACTACAAAATTGATTTCGAAAACTGCGATGGGCTAAAGAGTGCATCGGATAGTCTCAGCAAGAAACTGAAAATTTACGAAAATGATCCAGCTTTAGCTAAAAAAGAAGCCGTCACATGGCTTGATGGGCCGGATTACACACTTGAGCGGTTTGGCGAGTCTAGAAAAAATGTACATAGTTACCCTAGTCCGTGGGGCTATGGCAACATCATTACACTAGCATACAAGGTGCTGGAAGTTGCTGAGCACTGTTCAAACAGTTAACAAGGCCAAGCAGTTCGCTACAGGGCTTCGCCCCTCCGCGGGACAGCCAACGCTGCGCACATATTGTGCTGGTCGCTGCGCTCCCTTTTTAGCACAATACGTGCACAACGTTGGCTGCCCCTGTTGGCGGCGTTAGTGTTTTTCTGCAACTTGAATAAAAAATTATCGTGCTTCGTAGAAAGCAACGATGAATAAAATTGGCGACTTACAGGGCGGGTTTTTTCCGGGCAATGGGAACAACGTGGTTCCACTATTTGGCCTTTGCTGTCGGGCATTAGATTTCTTATCAGCAGATCTGCTTGTGCCGCGCCACAAATTTAGTCCATCGTCGGCTTCGCCCACGATCCCAGGCTGAAAGTTTGTGCCAGTGAGCGCGGCGCCGCACCGTGGTATATTTCAATTTCGCAAAGGTTTGTGCCGTTCGTTCCACTTAGTGGTTGCGGCAGGCAAAAGACCAGGGCGGGGAGCTCGTAGAGGGCCACAACACTAACAATATGCTGCAGCCGACATCTTACTTTGTGCACCTTTTGCGCGGTCGCTGCGCTCCCATTTTTGCGCAAAATGCGCCCAAAGTAAGCTGCGTCTGAGCGCGGCGTTAAGTGTCACAATAAAAATCGGACTTAAAACTATGATTCAAGAATCCGCTCTAGCCCCTCTGCTTATGTTCATTTTGGGTGCTTTGCCATTGATGGCTTTTGCTTATGCTATCGGCGTAAAGAAGAAATACCATCTGATCGCTGGCTGGAAAGAAAGCGGCATGAAAGAGAATCCTGTACTAGCAAGTAAAATTGGAATGTCTCTTTTCTTTGGGGGCTTAGCAATCGCGGCCGGATCTGTTGTTAGCTATTTCGGTATAATCAGTCATGGTTGGCTTGCAGTAATTTGCGTGGTAGCTGTTCTCTACGCTGTTGTCCGGTCGGTATACGTAAGCGTCAAGCTCTCAGGTAAAAACACTTAACAAGCGCAAGCAGGATGCTCCGGCCCTTCGGGCCTCCGCGGGACGCCCAACGCTATGCACGTTTTGTGCGGGTCGCTGCGCTCCCAGTTTCGCACAAAACGTGCATAGCATAGGTCGCCCCTGTTGCGGGCGTTATGGTGCCGGTCGCTAAAAATTAATATTTGTGCGGCTTCAATTTTTGCGCACAGTTTTGGCATCCAGCATTTGGCATTTTGCTAGGGCACATTCAAGCGGTTTCGTTCCTAGAGTGTTCGCTAGGGTTCGGTAGAATAGGGAAAATCCGCTGCAGTATTGTGGCGTGCTAATAAGATAAAAACAGGTGGGGGAAATTGCGGTATTCTTTCCTCGTTTTACTCGGGCAGTGGCCAGCCAAGCCGTGGCTGGCAGCGTGCCAGTAAGTGGGTCCGCAGCGCGGCCAGCCATAACCAGGCGCTGCAGGGGACGGCTTACTTTGTGCACCTTTTGCGCAGGTCGCTTCGCTCCCATTTTTGCGCAAAACGCGCCCAAAGCAAGCCGCCCCTGAGCGCGGCGTTATGCATATGGAGATTAAGCATGGAAGTAAGTGAACGAAGCCTTGAAATATATAGAGCAGCTAAACAGTTTTTCAATGCTGCCGAGCTTCTGTGGGATTCGGATAGATCCGATTACATATTTCCCATCATCGTAAACTATGCTTTGGCTTGTGAAATAGCGCTAAAATCAATTGAATGTAAAGTGGTAACACCTGAAATTCCAGATGGTGCGCTTTTAGCGGATACAACTGTAGTTTCAAATTCCTGGGGCCATAAACTAAGCAAAATACATGCATCATTTACCCCAGAAAATCGTGAAACTTTGCAAAGAAAATACACTGAAATAACAAGCCAAGATTTAGCTTCTGATCTTGAAAAATGTGATGAATATTTTGTTAAGGCTAGGTATCCGTGGGAACCATCTAATAAACAAGTATTCTCAATCACACACGTTAGGTCTCTAGCTAAAAATCTCTTGGTAATATCCAAAAATGCATAACAAAGCCAAGCACAATCGTGCAATGCAAAAAACGCATTGCACTGGACGGCCTACACTACGTTCCGGCCGCCTGTGTTGGCGGCGTTAGTGTTTTTCTGCAACTTGAATAAAAAATTATCGTGCTTCGTAGAAAGCAACGATGAATAAAATTGGCGACTTACAGGGCGGGTTTTTTCCGGGCAATGGGAACAACGTGGTTCCACTATTTGGCCTTTGCTGTCGGGCATTAGATTTCTTATCAGCAGATCTGCTTGTGCCGCGCCACAAATTTAGTCCATCGTCGGCTTCGCCCACGATCCCAGGCTGAAAGTTTGTGCCAGTGAGCGCGGCGCCGCACCGTGGTATATTTCAATTTCGCAAAGGTTTGTGCCGTTCGTTCCACTTAGTGGTTGCGGCAGGCAAAAGACCAGGGCGGGGAGCTCGTAGAGGGCCACAACACTAACAATATGCTGCAGCCGACATCTTACTTTGTGCACCTTTTGCGCGGTCGCTGCGCTCCCATTTTTGCGCAAAATGCGCCCAAAGTAAGCTGCGTCTGAGCGCGGCGTTATGGTGCCGGTCGTTAAAAATTAATATTTGTACCGCTGCGAGTTTTGCGCACAGTTTTAGCATGCAGTATTTGGCTTCTTGCTATGGCACATTCAAGCAGTTTCGTTCCTAGAGCGTTCGCTTGTGTTCGGTAAAAGGCGGCAACTGCGCTGCAGTATCGTGGAGTGCCAGTAAGATAAAAATAGGTTGGGGAGAGTGCGGTATTCTTTCCTCGTAATTTTCGGGCGGTGGCCAGCCAAGCCGTGGCTGGCAGAGTGCTAATAGTTGGTCCAGAGCGCGTCAGCCATAACCAGGCTAGGCAGGCTCGCCCATCCCCTTCGGGGCTGGGCTGGACGGCCAACGCTGCGCGCCGGCCGCCCCTGCTAGCAACGTTATGGTCTTACTGGGTAAATTGCATTGTTCATTTTGAACATTTTGATGGAAGAGAAATATTAAATGATCATTTTGGCCTGCTAAAGGTCTGGTGAGCCAGCTGTTCAGTCGAACAAAGTTCTACGCTGGTAATCACCAAAACCAAAGTGTTAGCCTCGTTAAAGTGCATCTCGGCAACAACCCTAATCGTAAGTGTCGTGGTGGGGATTAAGGCTAACTCGTATAAGGTGCTACTTTTCATGCAGTTGTAATTTTCCGAACCAAAACTTAGTCGGGGTTGGCTCCACTAATCGTTTAGCGCATTACAAAATATGAAGTGTACGGCAAGTTTGTTGGCATATTATCAATGTTGCCGCCTCAATGGTCATAGCAGGGCTACAAGTAAGCACTTTCGTTCTTAAGGGGCATTTTTAATGCAAAGCAGCAACCATAACAAGTTGCTTAAATTGACACGGAACCTAACCCGCTTTTGCACACACCTCCATCTAACTGAATTGGAGGTGTCAAATGGCACGAAGAAAGCACTACAACCGCTACGACGATGATTTCAAGGCAACAGCGGTCTCGCTATCCGAGATTCCTGGCGTGTTGGCCAAGCACGTGGCTGAAGCTCTCGATATCCATGAGGTGATGCTTTATCGTTGGCGCATGGAGATGCGGCGGGGACAGATCATGGCCAAAAAGAAAAACATACAGATAGATCCTGAGGTTAAATCAGAGCTGAAACGACTCAGGAAGCTGGAGCGGGCGCATAACCTGCTCCAGGAAGAGCATGCCCTTTTAAAAAAAGCCATCCAATTCTCTTTACAACAAAAAGGGAAATCTTCGAATTCATAGACGAGCACCGGGGAAAGCACAGCATTAGCATGATGTGCCGGCTTTATGGTGTTACCCGGGATGGGTACAACTCGTGGCGTCGCCGCGGTGCATCTAACCGTGAGCGAGAAGATAGCGAGTTATTTGAGCATGTAAGGTCAATATTTAACCGACATGACGGTTGCTATGGCAGCCCTAAAATCACGCAGGAGCTTAAAAAGAAGGGTATTCACGTTGGCCAGAAGCGTGTCGCGAGAATCATGCGAAATCACGGTCTCAGAGCTGTTAAATCAAGGATTTACACGGCTAGGCCGGGTACGTATAAGCATGTCTACGGGATCAAATGCAAGATAGAAGGCATTAAGTTAACACGGCCGAATCAGCTCTGGGTGGGCGACGTCACCTACATCAAACTGAAAGATGGTAGCTGGCAGTATTTATCTGTAGTCATGGATCGCTTTAGCAGGAAGGTTGTTTCTTGGTCTCTGAGTGATCGCAGGGACGTATCTCTGACGCTATCTAGCATCGATAGGGCGGTACGAAACCGCGGGCATCACCGGGAGCTGATCTTCCACTCTGACCGCGGCAGCGAATATCTATCAGGGCAGTACCGCGAGCGCTTACGACGGTATGGTATCAGCCAGAGTATGAATCGCTTTAAGAATATGAATGACAATGCCTTCATGGAGTCATTCTTCCATCAGTTTAAGACTGAAAGGATTAAGCGCCAGGTCGTCGAATCGGCAAAACAGCTAAGATCGACAGTGACCGAATATATGCGCTACTACAACAATCAGAGATCGCATTCTTCAATTGGGTATGTTTCCCCTCAAGAATTTGAGTGTAGAATCAATTGCTAACAACTAGGTGTGTGCAAAAGCGGGTTAAGTTCCCACGGTGGTCTCCGCGGCTGTCTGTGCATGCACTTCGTGCATTATTGCACAGCCATCCACTCCAACCACCGTGCAATTTAGCAAGGCGTTAAGTTCTCATGAAAACACGCATATTGCTTATATTTATGCTCTTTCCGTTGGTCGCTTATTCTGATCAACCTCCGGATTGGGACAACTATAAAGTTACTTCCCACAATGGTAAGTGGGCGGCGTTTTTGAGTAGGGACTACAACGAAAGCGCGAAGTATCCGTGGCAAGACACATGGACACTATCCGTATACAAAGCGTTTCAACATCCGGTTCCTGGCCCCAATCAAATTCCGGTTTGGTCTCGCCCTTATGATCCAAGCGGCTATTCTGAAGGGTACCTTTCGGATGATGGAAAAATTTTCGTATATGTTGAGTATTGGTTTCGTAAAAATTACCCTGTCGTAAAGATATTTACGGAAGAATGTACCATTTTTAAAAATGGTGAGTTCTTTAATGTTGGAAGTAATTTAAAGAAAACCGTATCACATGAGTTATGGCTTAGAGATGGCTCAAAAACTGAGTTTGTTTCCAAATCTGAAAAGCCGTATGTAAAGGTAGAAACAGTGGCTGGTGATCGTTACATCGAGGTTGCCTGCGAGTAAAAACTTAACAATGCGCTGCAGGCCGACGTCTAACTTTGTGCACTTTGTGCACTTTATGCGCGGTCGCTTCGCTCCCATTATCGCGCATAAAGCGCCCAAAGTTAGCCGCGGCTGAGCGCGGCGTTAAGCATTTAGGCAAGTAGTATGGAAGAAATCATTGGCGGTATTCTTCGACCAATTGGTAGGTTTCTCGTAGAAGTCGTATTCCAAATTATCTTCGAGCTACTATTCCACTTCCCAGGCTATTTCATCTGTAAAGTGTTTAGTGGCGGTAAAAGCGAGCCAAAGGATAGCTGGATCTTTTTTACTTCTGTTCTGTTTTGGCTGATCGTCGCAGTCGTAGGTTACTCCGCATACTCATTTTTCAGTGGTGGCGGCAATGCTTAACAAACGCAAGCAGAATGCTCCGGCCCTTCGGGCCTCCGCGGGACGCCCAACACTGTGCACATTTTGTGCGGGTCGCTGCGCTCCCATTTTCGCACAAAACGTGCACAGCATTGGTCGCCCCTGTTGCGGGCGTTATGGTGCCGGTCGGTAAAAATATTATTCGTATCGCTGGAAGTTTTGCGCACAGTTTTGGCATCCAGCATTTGGCTCTTTGCCACACCAAATTCAAGCAGTTTCGTTCCTAGAGTGTTCGCTCGGGTTCGGTAGAATAGGGCAATTCCGCTGCACTATCGCGGAGTGCCAGTAAGATAAGAATAGGTTGGGGAAAGTGCGGTATTCTTTCCTCGTAATTTTCGGGCGGTGGCCAGCCAAGTCGTGGCTGGCAACGTGCGGGTAGGCGGGTCCGCAGCGCGGCCAGCCATAACCAGGCGTTGCAGGGGACGGCTAACTTTGCGCACTTTATTGCGCGGTCGCTTCGCTCCCATTTTCGCGCAATCAAGCGCACAAAGTCAGCCGCCCCTGAACGCGGCGTTAGGGCAATTGGTGGATGAACGTATTTAAGAGGTTAGAAGAGCTCAGTAATGATGGTAGTTTCTACCTGAAGGCCCTTAATTTGAGCTTTCAACCATCTGAAGTAGAAAGCGATCTTTCTATCTTTAGTGCTCTAGCTTCTGAGCTTGAAAGTGAGCATGCAGCTTATGGAAATTTGCTACTTGATGTGAATTGGCGTTCGCACTTGATCGCATATATGTGTCTCACGGTTTCGGAGAATAAATCGCACCTGGAAGACCTAAAGAGCTGCTTCAAAAATGGAAGTATGGTTAGCCCTCAAATTGCTGTTGCAATGGCTCGTCTTCATTTCAGGGAAATGATGGACTTTTTCCCTAACTATATAAATGGCGGGCATGGGGCAGAATCTTCTTCCCAGATAGGGGCATCACTAATACTTTTACAATCAATGTTCGTGCGTGAGTTAACTTTTCCAAAATCGCAGCTGAACATCGAGCGTTTCTACTTAGGGCAATCGGTTGCGCAGTATCATTCTGGGTTTTGGCTTAAACATAGAGGCAGTGCTCGGGTTCAGCCCTAACAAAGCGCTGCAAGGCGACGTCTTACTTTGTGCACTTTATGCGCAGTCGCTTTGCTCCTATTTTCGCGCATAAAGCGCCCAAAGTAAGCCGCCCCTGAGCGCGGCGTTATGCATATGAAACAAATTTTTGCCTTTATCGTGTTTAGTATCATTTCGGTTTCTGGGAAAGCCGAAACGAAATTGAGTGATCTCGTTGAGGAGCATTACAAGATAGTTCGTGGCAGCGATGAGATGTTTCAATACAGCCTCAAAATACAGCGACTAATTTGGGCAGAGTGGAGGTTAATCGACAAGTGTGCTCCTAACGGAGTCGTAGTTGTTTCTGATTTTCTATACAAAGTCGATATGTCGGGAAGGCTCATTAATGCGTGGCATTTTCCAGAAACCGAAGTATCAAAGTGCGTAGAAAGTAGGCTTTCAAAATTATCACTGCCTAAGCCAGCAATTGAGTATATCGGTTTGGAAAATATACAAAGTGGCCACTAAATGCATAACAAAGCGTTGCAGCTCGACGTCCAAAGCTGTGCGCCTTTTGTGGTCGCTACGCTTTTACCACAAAAGTCACCCAACTTTGGCCGCGGCTGAACGCGGCGTTAGGCAGGCCGTATGGAAGCTGATAAAGAAAAAGTAGAAATTGAAAAAGGGGTTGGCTTTCCTCAAATACTACACGATCGATCTCGGGCTGTAGGGCAAGATCTACAAAAATTACTTGTGTCGCTTTCCACCGCAGTTTTAGCAGTGTTTTTTGTCACACTAACAACTAAGGTAGAGCCTCCATTAAATGCATATCAAAAACTTGTTATGTTGGTTTCCTTGTCTTCTATGGCGTTTGCTGTTTTTGCAGGTGTCATCGACATGTACGCCGATTCTAGAAGGAATTTTTTCTGGGCTAGCGCTCTACAAGCCGTGGACAAAACTAGACGCTCAGCATTTTATAAACATCGTGACCGGTGGTTAAAAATTGAGAGATATTGTGCCTGGGCTTTAACAATAGGATTTTTTGTCGGCATCTTAGCGGCTCTAGCTTATATGATAATGCGACTAATGTAGGAAAAAGCCTAACAAGGCCATCAAAAATCGTTCCGCTGCGCTCCACTGGACGCAGCTAAAGCTGCGCCTTTTATGGCGGCGTTATATGTAAATGAAAATTGACGAGCTAATCATTTGGACCATTTTGGCCATCATCCTCGTGATAACCCAATATGTCGCATGGAAGAGGCTCATATGTGGTTTTTTAATTGTAAAAGCCTATAAAAGCTATCAAGGAAAATACTGTTCGCATAGAACAACACCATTGATGGTGATACTCAAAAATAATTCCTTTAAAGAGCAGATCGTAGGAAAAATCGATTTCCTTGACCATATGAGAAATTTTTTGTATTCCATGGACATGAAAGACACCAGTATCAAGTCTGGTAGCAGCTCAGGCATAGATATTGGGGAATTGGAGTTGCAGCTTGGAAACACGTCAAATCCAGCCTGTTTTGTGAGAGTACTGGTGCGCAGCGGCAAGGAGTATCACGGAAAAATTAGTGAAAAACGGTGGTATCACATATAACAATCGCAGGCAGGATACTCCGGCCCTTCGGGCCTCCGTGGGACGCCCAATGCTATGCACATTTTGCGCGGGTCGCTGCGCTCCCATATTCGCACAAAATGTGCACAGCATTGGTCGCCCCTGCTGCGGGCGTTATGGTGCCGGTCGGTAAAAATAAATATTTTTTCCGCGGCAAGTTTGGCGCACAGTTTTGGCATCCAGCATTTGGCTTTTTTGCCTGGGCGCATTCAAACAGTTTCGTTCCTAGAGTGTTCACTCGGGTTCGGTAGGATAGGGCAATTCCGCTGCAGTATCATGGAGTGCCAATAAGATAAAAATTGGTTGGGGAAAGTGCGGTATTCTTTCCTCGTTTTAATGGGCAATGGCCAGCCAATCCGTGGCTGGCAAAGTGCCGGAAAGCAGGCCCGGAGTGCGGCATACCATAACAAGGCGCTGTAGTATGCTCCGGCCCCTGCGGGGCCTCCGCGGGACGGCCTACGCTACGCTCCGGCCGCCCCTAAGCGCGGCGTTATGTTTAATCGAATATGAGCGAGAATACATTAGTAACAGCGGGAACATTTTCGTTTCCACATGAAGCTGAAATAGCTAGGTCTACCCTTGAGGCAGAGGGTATAGCTGCTTATGTTGTAGATGCGCATACAATAAATATGCAATGGTTGTATTCAAATGCTATGGGCGGTGTCCGGGTGAAGGTTCAGGCCAAAGATTTAAATGCTGCCAAAGAAATATTAAACACAGACTATTCCCCACTTGTAGATTCTGAAATCGGTGTCGAAGTAAATGAGAAATGTTCGAAGTGTGGAGGGATATTGGAACCGTACACTAAAGGGAGACGGCCAGCTTATCTTGTTTTCTTATTACTTGGCTTTCCTTTGTTTTTTTATCAACACGGATTTAGGTGCGTCAGTTGTGGGAATTTCACAAAAACATAACAAGTCGGTCAAGTCGGACGCTCAAAGCTCCGTTTCGTTTTTGCAATTGCTACGCAATTTTAATGCAAAAACTGCACTCCTGCTTTGGCGCCGCTTACCGAGGCGTTACATGTCTTATGGAACCTGAGATCATAAAATTTTTGTCAGAATTTACCGCGATAAAGCCGGAAAAAATTTCCGGAGATACACTAGTAAATTTTGACCTAGGCGTGGATGGTGACGATGGAGTAGAGCTGTTACAGGAGTATGCAAAGAAATTTAACGTCGACATAGGCGGGATCTCTGAATCGTATTTTGGTCCAGAAGGTGTACCTCTTTTATGGCCGTTTAATTTCATACGCTTACTACTTGGCTATAGGCCTAGCAGTCTAGTACCGCTTCCTGTATCACAGCTCGTAAAGTCTGCGGAGGCCGGAAAGTGGGTCAACATGTAACAAGGCCAGGCAGTTTGCTCCGGGCCTTTGGCCCTCCGCGGGACAGCTTACCTTGTGCACGTTTTGCGCAGGTCGCTATGCTCCCATTTTTGCGCAAAACGTGCACAAGGTAAGCTGCCCCTGCTGGCGGCGTTATAACGAAATGAATTCATGAGTAAGTCAGTTAAAGGAATAGCTTGGTATTTTAAGTGGGTTTTCGCTTCCTATGCAGCGGCGTTTGGCTTGTACTTGCTAGTCTCTATATTGCTTCTTCCGTTGGTTGGGTACGAATTACTTCTGAGCATGACTGGCCCCAAAGGGCCACTTTATCTCTTAGGCCTAATGGTGGTTACGGGCCCTATAATTTTTAAAAGGTTAAAGTAAGTGCCGAGCCTACGTTATAACAAGCCGCAGCAATCGCTCCCGTTGGTCGCTGGGACAGTCAAAACGCTGCGCTTTTTTGCCTGCCCCTGTGCGGGGCGTTAACACCAAGAGGAAAATAATGAGTTTTGTTGTAATTGAACTCTCACAAGGGAATATCAATAACGACCATCTTTACTTATCGTCGGTGATTGAGTTCTTTCCTCCAAGTTCAATTGGTGGGAAAAATGTCGAATTCTTGGCTGATTCTCTACTTGAAGTACATAGTGGTATCGGAGAGCCTGTAATAACGGATATTGCGGGTGATAAAAAAATATTTCGTAAGCGTTCGTGGGTCAGGCAGTTTTTCAAAGATCACCAATTAAAGCCAGGGGATAAGGTGGTCATAGAGCATACTGGCGGTAATCGCTACCATGTGTATCCGGCGCGAGCCTAAAAGTGTTAACAAGGCCAGGCAGTAAAGCTCCGGGCCTTCGGCCCTCCGCGGGACAGCTTACCTTGTGCACCTTTTGCGCTGGTCGCTATGCTCCCATTTTCGCGCAAAACGCGCACAAGGTAAGCTGCCCCTGCTGGCGGCGTTAGGCATCAGAACTAAATCATGAAAAAAATAGTAGTTTTTACTCTTGTGGTGGCAATTTCTATCTTTGGTTGTGCTGCGGTTGAAAAGAAGCCTGTGGTGATGGAGGTTATATACCCAGAGGAAGCTTTACATGGCTCACCTGCGGAGGCAGTAGTTAATATAATTCATGACACTCGTAGTGTTGCTTCTCTAAAAAACATTGCTAGATCGGTGCCAAGTGACTTGATTTCTTGCGAGACTGGAAGCGTAGTTAAAGAGTGGCAAGACGATAATACTGCTTCGCCACATAAAGATTTTCCCGAAGGCCAAAACTCCGTATCGTTGGTGCTCCGCTGCGAGTAAAAATGCCTAACAATCAGCGGCAGAGCGACAGCCAACACTACGCACCTTTTGTGTTACTCGCTGCGCTCAAACATTAACACAAAAGGCGCTCCGCGCTGGCTGCGCCTGCGCTGGGCGTTATGGTGCCGGTCGGTAAGAATTAATATTTGTGCGGCTGCAATTTTTACGCATAGTTTTGGCATCCAGTATTTGGCATTTTGCCAGGGCACATTCAAGCGGTTTCGTTCCTAGAGTGTTCGCTAGGGTTCGGTAGAATAGGGAAAATCCGCTGCAGTTTTGTGGCGTGCCAGTAAGATAAAAACAGGTGGGGGAAAGTGCGGTATTCTTTCCTCGTTTTACTCGGGCAGTGGCCAGCCAAGCCGTGGCTGGCAGCGTGCCAGTAGGCGGTTCCGCAGCGCGGCCAGCCATAACCAGGCGCTGCAGGGGACGGCTTACTTTGTGCACCTTTTGCGCAGGTCGCTTCGCTCCCATTTTTGCGCAAAATGCGCCCAAAGCAAGCCGCCCCTGAGCGCGGCGTTAAATGGCGAATATGAAAGCGAAGCTACTTTCTACAAAAGGCATGTATCTTGAAGCGCTTATTGAAATAGACGGCTCCGAATACTGTGTTATGGATGAACTGACTCTTGATGTCGAAAGGATGCCCAAAGAGGGAGAGATATTTGAATTTGAGTTTTCTAACATGCTTGACGAAGAAGAGTCGTGGGAGTCTATTTTCCAAGGAAATCCTGAGAAGAGAAGATGCCTAGAGCAAATTCAGGGCTGGAAATACAGAGCCTATGGTGAAGTCGTGTCTATAAATCCAGTTAAGGTAGATTGTGGGGTTTTTGTCGAAAAAGATGTAATACATACTCATGATCCAAAGGTTGTGGGTGAATTCGTTGCGTTCACAATCAGTAGGCTCGGCGGCTATGCCATTTAACAATCACAGGCAGTTTGCGCCGGCCCTGCGGGCCTCTGCGGGACGGCCTACACTACGCTTCGGCCGCCCCTGCTGTGGGCGTTACATGCCTCAAAGGAATCGAGTTGAGCACTAAATTCGAAGTTAAAGGTCTCTTTTGCGAGTCCAATGGATACAAATTACGTAAGTATCTAGACATCACACGAGTTGGCGTAGAACTCCATGAGCCTGATCTCATGGTTGTAATGATGAATCCTGGTTCTTCTTACCCATTGGACGGTATCGATAATAACTCCGTACCATCAGAGGCGGAGCCAGACACTACACAACAACAAATTATGAAAGTCATGGATGCGTCAGCGTTTAACTACGCCAGAATTCTAAATTTGTCTGATCTCCGTACACCGGATTCAAATGAGTTGTATCGTTTCTTGAAATCTGATGAAAGTAGTACAGTAGAGCATTCTATCTTTTCGCCTAGTCGTAAATCTGAATTAGCACAGCTATTCGTTTATGGTGTTCCGGTTATTTTTGGTTGGGGCGTAAACCAAGCTTTAATTCCTTTGGCCAAACAAGCTATAGACACCTTGTGTATTAGCAACCCTCTCGGAATTTTAAAGCCAAACACTAAATTCTCGTACTATCACCCATTACCGAGAGTCTATGCAAAACAGCTTGAGTGGGTTCAGCATGTAACAAGTCAAAGCAGTCGGACGGCTAACGCCGCCGCTGTTTGAGGCGTTATGCGAGAGTCAGATGAGTCTAGCTAATCTAGGCGCCAAGATAGTTCAATACATTATTTTATTGGCTTTTTTTGCTGCGTACTTGTACTGCTCAAGTTTTTTGAGTGAGATAGGTTTTTCTGAAGACATATTTTCATACATTATTCTTTCGCTGATTTTGATATGGACTTTAATTGCAAAGAAAGATCGTCTTCCAAAAGAAGGGAAAACGTTATTCATTATTCAGATCACCTCTCTGATGATCTATTGTTCCTTTGCAGTAGTAAATGACTATTTCATTGATAATTTTGAAAGAACGTTTTTTGTGAAAGCCTTGGTTTTCGCCCCCGCGCTTTTTTACATGCTGTATAAAGCAAACACGGGAGGTTCTAATGAAGCTGAGTCTTAGCCTGGCATTGGCGCATAACAATCAGCGGCAGAGCGACAGCCAACGCTACGCACCTTTTGTGTTACTCGCTGGCGCTCAAACATTAACACAAAATGCGCTCCGCGCTGGCTGCGCCTGCGCTGGGCGTTATAACTCTTAGCTCATGATTAACTGGTATCGAAAGAGAAGGCTTGTAGGCTTAGTTAAAGAGCTAGCCATATACAATGACAAGGGAATTAAGTGGGCTAATCACAATGATTTTCAGGCTGAAACTGAGCGTCAAAGACTGATGCATTTAATCGAGTTTCAACTTGGCAAACTGGGAAATAGCCACGCCCCAATAGAGCTTTTAGAAGCAGTTGAAAATGGCAGTTTAAAAACGGACAGTACGGGGATGTACGTCGCAACTGCAAAGCAAGCAAAGTTATAACAATGCCAGGCAGTAAAGCTGGAACCTAACCCGCTTTTGCACACACCTCCATCTAACTGAATTGGAGGTGTCAAATGGCACGAAGAAAGCACTACAACCGCTACGACGATGATTTCAAGGCAACAGCGGTCTCGCTATCCGAGATTCCTGGCGTGTTGGCCAAGCACGTGGCTGAAGCTCTCGATATCCATGAGGTGATGCTTTATCGTTGGCGCATGGAGATGCGGCGGGGACAGATCATGGCCAAAAAGAAAAACATACAGATAGATCCTGAGGTTAAATCAGAGCTGAAACGACTCAGGAAGCTGGAGCGGGCGCATAACCTGCTCCAGGAAGAGCATGCCCTTTTAAAAAAAGCCATCCAATTCTCTTTACAACAAAAAGGGAAATCTTCGAATTCATAGACGAGCACCGGGGAAAGCACAGCATTAGCATGATGTGCCGGCTTTATGGTGTTACCCGGGATGGGTACAACTCGTGGCGTCGCCGCGGTGCATCTAACCGTGAGCGAGAAGATAGCGAGTTATTTGAGCATGTAAGGTCAATATTTAACCGACATGACGGTTGCTATGGCAGCCCTAAAATCACGCAGGAGCTTAATAAGAAGGGTATTCACGTTGGCCAGAAGCGTGTCGCGAGAATCATGCGAAATCACGGTCTCAGAGCTGTTAAATCAAGGATTTACACGGCTAGGCCGGGTACGTATAAGCATGTCTACGGGATCAAATGCAAGATAGAAGGCATTAAGTTAACACGGCCGAATCAGCTCTGGGTGGGCGACGTCACCTACATCAAACTGAAAGATGGTAGCTGGCAGTATTTATCTGTAGTCATGGATCGCTTTAGCAGGAAGGTTGTTTCTTGGTCTCTGAGTGATCGCAGGGACGTATCTCTGACGCTATCTAGCATCGATAGGGCGGTACGAAACCGCGGGCATCACCGGGAGCTGATCTTCCACTCTGACCGCGGCAGCGAATATCTATCAGGGCAGTACCGCGAGCGCTTACGACGGTATGGTATCAGCCAGAGTATGAATCGCTTTAAGAATATGAATGACAATGCCTTCATGGAGTCATTCTTCCATCAGTTTAAGACTGAAAGGATTAAGCGCCAGGTCGTCGAATCGGCAAAACAGCTAAGATCGACAGTGACCGAATATATGCGCTACTACAACAATCAGAGATCGCATTCTTCAATTGGGTATGTTTCCCCTCAAGAATTTGAGTGTAGAATCAATTGCTAACAACTAGGTGTGTGCAAAAGCGGGTTAAGTTCCGCTACGGCCCTTCGGGCCTCCGCGGGGCAGCTTACCTTGTGCACGTTTTGCGCAGGTCGCTTCGCTCCCATTTTTGCGCAAAACGCGCACAAGGTAAGCTGCCCCTGCTGTGGGCGTTAGGCAGAAAATGAAACGTCTCGCTGAGTTAACGAAAGAAGATCTTTTGGACTGTCCTGTGTGGGAATATTACGGGGACGACGACAAAACTGCGTCTGTTTCACCTGCGCACGGAGCAGTTCTCAGTGAGGAGATTCCGGAGGCGCGATGTCAACAAATATACGTCGCTCTAACAGAATACACCCTCGCTAATGGGGATATGCACTTAGGCTACTGCAGTCCCATTGATCCATGTGGGCTTGATTACATACAGCCGGTGATGCTCATCGAAGGAGTTCATATTCGTCTTTATGACGAAGACATCGAGGGCCTGCCCGAGGATTGGACGCGCCTCGGCATAAAATTTAGCGAAGTATTTCCATTGTCATGGCGTTGTTGTGTACCGGTGGACGGGGAAACTGTTCATGGTACTGTACCCGAGTAGCTGCCTAACAAGCGACTGTGGTGTCAACCTCCCCAAATTTAAGTTGCACACCACGCTTGTTTTTCTCGAATCATCGCATTCAGGATAGTAATAAATTTTCGCATACAGGCGGTCAAAGCAACTTTCTTGTGCTTCCCTTGGGTCACGAGATTTTTGTAGAAAGCCTTGATCGCAGGGTTGCATTGAGTTGCACTCAGTGTCGCCATATAAAGCGTTGTGCGGACCGAGGCTCGTCCTCCCTGAATCCGTCGTTTCCCGCGCGTCTTTCCGCTATCACGATTGATCGGTGCCACCCCGACGAGCGCAGAGGCCTGCTTATTCGTCAAACTGCCAAGTTCTGGCATATCGGCTAACAGGGTGAACGCAAGCGTTTTTCCGACACCAGGTGCTGACTCTAGA
Organism: Microbulbifer bruguierae; assembly: GCF_029869925.1. Taxonomy (NCBI): domain Bacteria; kingdom Pseudomonadati; phylum Pseudomonadota; class Gammaproteobacteria; order Cellvibrionales; family Microbulbiferaceae; genus Microbulbifer; species Microbulbifer bruguierae. The sequence continues at coordinate 4,453,098 of NZ_CP118605.1, forward strand.
ATCTCTCGTTTCTCTGACCATTCGGACTCTGTTTCTACAAGCTTCTCAAGCCTCTTTTCGACCCAGGCAATCTCAGCATCAAAGCACTTTATCAGTCGACGACAGGAGCGCTTGATCCCGCCGTCCATAATGTGTCGACGATTAATTTCTTGAGTCCGAAGACTCAGTATTTGACGACGCCTGGCGAGTAAGTCTTTGATAGCTATAAGATTCTTACTTTTTTCAGGCGTCACGCGAGGCTTGATTACCGCCGCATACTCCGCAATTACCTGAGCGTCAATGCGATCCGTCTTCGCGAGTTGCTCTATAGCGCCAGCATACTTCCTGACAGAAGTGGGCTTAGCTATACATACCGGTAAGCCCTTATCATAGGCCGCTTCCGCCAGCGCGAATTCATATCTGCCGGTCGCTTCCATTACGATTCGTTCAACGTGATATCGTGAAAGACGATTCATTATTGAACGTATGCCTTCTGGCGTGTTCTCCACCTGCCATACCAGCTCCTTTTCGTGGATGCAGATATCCAAACTCCACTTTCCAACATCGACACCGACATTAACCCTGGACTTCGTTAGCTTTTGGTTTGTCATGATGACTCTTCCTTGCTAAATTCGGGCTCGAGGCCCATTCGACTGTTCGAGTTTGCAAATCGGGTCGGCCCGGCGCCCACGCTTGTTAACGGTCTTTTGACCAATCGCTCATCGGGCTGCCAGGCCGGTAACTTATGACGGTAAGTTACGGGTCTCACCTTACCGAATATTTGGGGAATTAGGCCATACAAGGTGCTGCAGGGGACGTCTTACCTTGTGCGCCTTTTCCGCAGTGGCTGCGCTCCTATTTTTGCGCAAAAGGCGCACAAGGCAAGCCGTCCCTGAGCACGGCGTTAGAGTTTGATCAGGTATGGAAAGAATCCAATCCATTGAAGATCTCTTTCAAAACTTTGCGCCTGTCTCAAATCGCGTAAAAAGTATTTGGGTTCAGAATTCTCAGCGATACGATTCCTCTGAGGATTTAGTTGTTTCCTTTTTTGAATGTCTTGGTGAGCAGATGATTCAGTGGTTGGATCAAGGCGATACATCTGATTTTCAAAAAATATTTGCAGCAATGGATCGTGTGCTGACGAATGGTGACGCAGATTTTAGAGAAAAATGTGTTACTTGTTTTATTGATAGCATTGGTGGTAAGAACAGCGATTCAAAGTGGTACGGGCAGTCTTTTAGAGAATACTGGTCACCTACATTTGTGAAATGGGTTGTAATTTACGAGAGGTGGTGTCACGGAGAGGATGTGGATTTTAATCAATCACTTGAGCCAAGACATAACTAAGTGCCAATTAACTCTAACAATCACAGGCAGTATGCTATGGCCCTTCGGGCCTCCGCGGGACGGCTTACCTTGTGCGCCTTTTGCGCAGATCGCTGCGCTCCCATTTTTGCGCAAAACGCGCACAAGGCAAGCTGCCCCTGCCGGCGGCGTTAGGCATCCGAGTTACCCACAGAAAGTAGACACCTCACTACTATCAAACGAGGGTCTAACTATGAAGAAAAAAACGAAGAACAAGTACGGCCATTATCCTGAAGACTTCAGAAGAGAAGCGGTTCGTCGCTCTGATGATCCAAACACTAGTGCCGCCGAAGTTGCTAGGGAGCTCGGGATCCATCCCGGTCAGATCTACAACTGGCGACGGCAGTATAAGCGTTTGTCTGAAAAGCAGTTCAATAGCTTGAATGGGGTGGATTACAGCATGGAAGAACGTGAAGAAGTCCGCAAGCTACGACGGGAGATATCAGATCTCAAAGAAGAGAATGAGTTTTTAAAAATGGCGACGGCGTACTTCTCCAAAGAGAAGTGGTGAAGTACGCCTATGTCGAATCGAACAAGGAAGAGTATTCGATAGCAAAGATGTGCCGCTGGCTATCAGTAAGCCGTTCAGGTTACTACAAGTGGTTGAATCGCACTCCCAGTGCGAGAGCGCAAAGAAAGCTGCTGGTAGAGAAGGCCGTAGTAACTGTTTTTAAGCAGTTTAAGGAGCGCTACGGGGCACCTCGCCTGGTTGTAGAGCTGAATGAGGCAGGGATCCCTTGTAGTGCCAATCATGTTGCGCAGTTGCTGGCAAAGAACGGCTTGAAAGCCAGGAATGGTAAGGGCTACAAGTACTTTCCAAGCCCCAATGCCAGCAACTACGTAAGTGATAACTTGTTGGCTAGAGATTTCACCGCGAGTAAGCCTAATGAAAAGTGGGTATCTGATATTACCTACATCAAAATAGAGAAGGGATTTGTCTATCTGGCGGTTATCATGGACCTGTTCTCGCGCAAGATTATTGGGTGGTCACTGGATGCGACTATGACCAACCAATTAATAATGGATGCTTTCGAGATGGCGGTCGCCAGTCGTAAGGTAGAACCAGGGTTGATACTTCATTCGGATCGTGGTGTTCAATATCGGTCAGGAGAGTACCAGAGGCTGCTTCTGACTGAAGGCATTCAGCCGAGTATGAGCCGCAAGGGTAATTGCTGGGACAACGCAGCAATGGAGCCCTTCTTTGGGAGGATGAAGGTTGAGTCTATCTATGCGGAAAACCTGGCCAACAAGCAGGAAGCGCTTTCCTGTGTGTTTGAATACATAGAAATGTTTTACAACTCGGTGCGTAGACACTCGGCGAACGACCAGGTAAGTCCGAATGCATTTGAAGGAGCGTATTATGAAAATTGCGCCTAGAAAATTGTCTACTTTTGGTGGGTAAGATCAGCCCCTGCCGGTGGCGTTATGAGCTTCCATGATGTGATGGTTCGCAGTACTATTATGTACTACATGTGAATACGTCGGAGGATGTGTCATGAGCTTGACCAGTATTCGCCTCAATAATGAGGTCGAAATCCCGCTTGAAAATCTCTCAAAGAAGCTTGATAGAAGTAAAAATTATCTTATAAATCAAGCAATTAGGGAATTTATTGCACGCCAGGAAATGGAAGAGACTCTCTGGTCAGATACCTTGGAGGCTCTTGATTCTATCAAGTCCGGTAAGGCGGTTAGCGCCCAAGAGGTAGAATCCTGGCTACAGAGCTGGGGCGGCCCAAATGAAAAGGCGCCACCTAAACCATGATTTTGCAGTATTCACCGGAGTCTATTGCTGATCTTACCCGCCTTAGAGAGTTTATTGCTGAGAAAAATCCAATTGCGGCGCAGCGTATAGCTGGTGAGCTTTTGGAGGGCATCAAGAAACTTGAAGACTTTCCTCAAATTGGTATTCCAGTTTCTCGTGCGCCTGACCCTGATAAAATTCGAGACCTGTATATCGGAAAATACGTGGTCCGCTATCTGGTTACTGTAGATGCCATTTACATATTGAGGCTCTGGCATACCAAGGAAGCGAGCCGCGGCTCATAACAAAGCACTGCAGGCCGACGGCCAACTTTTTGCACTTTATGCGCGGTCGCTGCGCTCCCATTATTGCGCATAAAGCGCCCAAAATTGTCCGCGGTTGAGCGGGGTGTTAGACCGACGCGGACGGGTGAAGCCAATGAAAGACCTCATGCTCTTCCTCCTTGTAATGACGCTATGCACGGGCGTGTCGGCTGAGCAGCATCAACGTCCTAGGAATGTTGCATCACAAGATATTCCCGCCTTCGTCGAACGCCTTGATTCCCTCCGGCAAGCTGCCAACATCCCGGGATTGTCCGTAGCCGTTGTGAAGGGTCAAACGATCGCTCTCGCACTGGGCTTGGGCTACGCTGACGTCGAACACCATATTCCTGCTACTGCCGAAACCCCGTACAACATCGCCTCGGTCGCGAAGCCGATCTCCGCTGTCGTTACCCTCCGGCTCGTCGAGGAGGGAGTACTTGACCTCGATCGACCGATTGTGGACTACAGCGAATGGGCAGAGTTCTGCACCGAGTTCAGTCGGCAACCGTCGATATTTGCCAGAGGCCTCCGCTGCCAGCCCCCGATCCACACACTTCGACACCTGCTCTCTCATACCGCTACAGGGACGCCCGGCAACCAGTTCTCCTACAACCCCGTGCTGTACTCCTGGGCGTCGCGGCCCATCATGGCGGCCGCTGATACATCCTTCTCGGCCCTCGTCGAGCGGTATGTATTTGCGCCTGCTGGTATGACAAGATCGGCCCGGATTAATCGGGATTTGCCCCTGCGTGAGGATTTGGCAAAGCTCCTGGCCCCGCCCTATCGAGTCGGGACCACCGGGGCAGTCGAACGTGCCCCAGCGCCGCCACCCCAGGGGGACGGCGCCGCGGGCGGCGTAATCACGACGGTCCTCGCTCTTGCGATGTTCGACGTCGCACTAGATCAGGGGGTGCTGATATCGGCAAGGTCCCGGGCTGCAATGATAGCCCCGATGCAATCGAGCAACGGTGAGGCGCTTCCGTACGGCCTTGGTTGGTTTGTACAGGAATACCGGGGGCACACCCTCGTTTGGCACTCGGGATGGTGGGAGGACGCTTACTCCGCGCTGTATTTGAAGATCCCATCCCTGGACCTCACCTTCATTGTATTCGCGAACAGTGAAGGTGTCTGGTGGGACAACCCACTTGACCGCGCAGAGGTTCAGCGTTCCGAATTCGCCCAGGCGTTTCTTCAGACGTTCGTAGATGACTAACCGCACCTTGTGTGGCCCACTTGCGCCGCTTAGTATCAAGTTTAGGCAATCGGATGCAGCAAAGCTGCGCCCTTGCTAAAAGAGTTATACGCAAACGGAATTGGAGAATGTGGTTAATTTTCTTTGTGCTGGTGACAGTGTCTTGGACTATTAACACGATCGTAGTTCTGAAGCTAAAAGAACGCTGCCCTAAAGCATATAAAGATGCGGGTAGCCCTCCGTTACTATGGAAAGGTTTTGCACAGCAATCTTTCAGTCTCGGGTTTATAGGTCTAGGTCTATATAAAGAATATGATCTGGACTCAAATACTCTTATGTGGTGTAACTTCTATCGCTATTTAAACTGGTTAGTTCTAGGTGCTTTGGCTGCCACCTTATGTTGGTGGGTTCTAAGCTAATGAATGCGTATAACAAGCCGCAGCAATCGCTCCGGAACCTAACCCGCTTTTGCACACACCTCCATCTAACTGAATTGGAGGTGTCAAATGGCACGAAGAAAGCACTACAATCGCTACGACGATGATTTTAAATCAACGGCAGTCTCGCTATCTGAGATCCCTGGCGTGTTCGCCAAGCACGTGGCTGAAGCTCTCGATATCCATGAGTTAATGTTTTATCTTGGCGCATGGAGGTGCGACGGGGACAGTTCATGGCGAAAAAGAAAAACATACAATAGATCCTGAGCTCAAATCAGAGTTGAAACGTCTCAGGAAGCTGGAACGCGCGCATAACCTGTTCCAGGAAGAGCATGCCCTTTTAAAAAAAGCCATCCAATTCTCTTTACAACAAAAAGGGAAATCTTCGAATTCATAGGTCAGCATCGGGGTAAGCACAGCATTGCTATGATGTGCCGACTCTACGGTGTTACCCGTGACGGGTACAACTTCTGGCGTCGCCGCGGTGCATCCGACCGAGATCGAGAGGACAGCGAGCTATATTTAGGGTATCAAGCTGACGCGCCCGAATCAGATCTGGGTGTGTGATGTTACTTATATATAGCTCAAGGATGGTAGCTGGCAGTACTTATCAGTAATCATGGATCGCTACAGCAGAAAGATTGTTTCTTGGTCGCCGAGTAATCGCAGAGATGTTTCTCTGACGCTATCCAGTATCGTTAGGGCTGTATGCAACCGCGGACAGCGCCCGGAACTGATCTTTCACTCTGACTGTGGCAGTGAGTACCTGTCAGGTCAATACCGCAAGCGGTTGCGGCGGTATGGAATCAATCAGAGTATGAATCGTTTCAAGAATACGAATGACAATTCCTTGATGGAGTTGTTTTTCCATCAGTTGAAGACTGAGCGAATTAAGTGACAGGTTTTGGAGTCCGCTAAACAGTTACCGAATATATGCGTTACTACAACGCGCAGCGATCACATTCTTCTATTGGATATGTTTCACCGCAGGAATTTGAGTGTAAAATCAATCGCTAACAATATTGAGTGTGAAAAAGCGGGTTAAGTCCCCTTCGCATTGCGAGGCAAACACAAGGTGCAAGGGCAGATGTTCTATCTGGTGCACAACGTTGAGAAGTTGATGGATTACAGGGCCATCCACTGATCAGCATGTATGTCCGCTCTTGTGGCGGTCAAATATCCCAAATCTGCGAATAAGCGTGATTATGGTAAAGCTTCCTGGTTGAATCGTGATCAAGTGAAATTAATCTGAAAGGGCCGAAAGTAGGCGACGATGGATATCGTTTTCTACAGTCTCGTTAACTGTCAGAAGGAATTGACCTCATGAGAACCGTCTTGTTTTTACTGATATTGGCATTTTCATTCTCTGCAACCGCTGATCCAAGTAGTGATTTTGAGAAGCTAAAGTCTCTAGTTGGGGAGTGGAAAAAAGAGGGAAGTGATGGCAGTGATTTCTATATTTTATTCCAAAGTAGCGCTAATGGTAGTGTTCTTATGGAAAACTGGATTTATAAGGGTACTTCGCATTCCTTCACTGTGTACCACCTAGATGGAGAGAGCTTGCTTGCTACACATTATTGCCCGCAAGGAAATCAGCCTAGACTGAAACTCAAAAAATCGAGTGATGCAACTAGTATTTCCTTCGAATTTCAGGATGCTACAAACCTTAAAAGCCTGAACGATAGTCACCAGCACTCGCTTTCTTTTGAGTTTTTAGATAACAATACAATTTTAAGAAATGAGAGCTACAGTAAAGCCGGTAAGCTAACCCCGACAAGCCTGAATCTAGTCAGGCAGTGAGGCCATGCAACGCAATCAGGGTGTTACGGCCCTTCGAGCGCGCAGAAGACCCGACGCCGTCCTTGTTTTGTTTAGATTGCCGAGTTCTTTGCTTCCTATAAAATGTGCATAGCATTGGTCGTCCCTGTTGAGGAAGTTAACAGTCAATCAGTACATTAACCGGATTTTAAAAATAACCAAAAGTAAAAAGGGAACTTTAAAATGGAAATCGGCATGATCACTGGTATTGCTGTTGGGCCGGGTCGGTTTTGGTATGGCGCTCGGGGTAGTGCTTGGTGCTGTATGGACAAGGCGAGTAAATAGCGATATCTGATAACTAGGTCGGGCAGTTTTTCCGGACTTTCCATCCTCTGCCGGGTAGCTTACTTTATACGCATATTGCGTGTTTCATTGCGTTCCCATTTTCGCGATAAGCGCACTCAAGGGAGGCTACCTATGCTATCGGTGTTAGACCGCTCGAAAAAGTACTGTCATTTATTCAAAAGTTAACATAGGAGGTTAACATGAAACGAGTTACGGGCATTGGCGGTATTTTCTTTAAAGCAAAGGATACCCCTGCACTGCTGGCGTGGTACAAACGTCATCTAGGCATAGATGTCCAGCAGTGGGGGGGCACCGCGTTCAACTGGATAGACTCCGAAGGCAATCCTACAGGCGGATCTACCGTGTGGTCGATTGGTCCAGATGAAGGTGACCAGTTTGACCCCAGTAATGCCTCGTTTATGGTCAACTACCGTGTTGAAGACCTTTACGCTTTGGTCGCCGTACTAAAACAGGAAGGTTGCAATGTACTTGAAAAGATCGATGACTCTGAGTACGGAAAGTTTGCCTGGGTAATCGATCCTGAGGGAAACAAGGTGGAGTTGTGGCAACCACCTGCGGGTCAATGACGTAACTCAACGCTTGGCGTCGAAGCCCGTAGCCTAATATGGTACTGCTGAGGAATGGTGATACTCCTACTGGCTGAGGGTAGCTATCCGAGTTGCGGAATAAATTAGAGCGTAAGGAATTATGTGACACTCAGCTCGTATTTTTTGAGGAAAAGGCACAGGCAGCAAGTCGCCCCGGTGTATTGGTTCTTCCATACCGGGGCCTCCGGATCTATAAATTTCGGGATCTTTAATCAAAACTCTGGATTGATACTGCAGGTCAGTCGGTCAGTCGGACGGTAGGGAGCGCGAGAGTGCTCTCGTTTACTACTAAGCAATAAATGAAGGTGTAATAAATACGTTTGATAGGCTAAATTCCGAGACAATTTGAATGTATAGCCGTGACTTGGTGCCGGTATCGGGGTAACAGGGTGACGATTAGTGAAAAATTATGTATTGATATAACCCTATGAGCAAAAATGCAAACGATATTTACGCAATTTATGTTTGTCTGGGGATTTCCATAGGGCTAGCTCTGGGAGTTTCAATGGGCGTAGCACTTGGAGTGTACATTCAGGATGTGAGTGTGGGAATAAGTTGCGGGATTGCAGTGGGCGGAGGTCTAGGTACGTTCATAGGAACTATTTTAGGCTTGTATAAGAGTAAAAAGTGAATCCAGTGCAAACGTTTTATTAAAGACGAGATGTAAGTCTATCGGCTTCGGCGTTGAACTTACCCCGTTCAAATTTTGTTTTTTATCTCGCCATCAATTAATACACGTCTGTATAACATTCGATGCCCAAGTTTGGGGGGTAGGGAGGGTGCTGTGATTTATAAAGGAAGTTGCCATTGTCAAAATGTTACTTTTGAAGTAGAGGCTCCAGAAGTCATTGAGGCTGATTATTGTAACTGTTCCATCTGTAAAAAATCTGGGTACTTACACCTCATTGTTCCCTTGAGTAAGTTTAAAATTCTGAAGGGAGAAAATATGCTTTCCAAATATACATTTAATACAGGCGTTGCTAAACACACATTTTGCAAAGTGTGCGGAATTAAGCCGTTTTACATTCCACGATCTAACCCCGATGGAATAGATGTTAATGTTAATTGTTTGGATACGGAGGGTGTCGTAGTAAAAATTTCAGAGTTTGATGGCCAGAATTGGGAGAGGAATGTTCATAAAGTTGCTCATAAAAGCAAAGAAATTTGACAGAATTTTGGGGTCAATCGGATCTCAGCTGAGATTTGCGTTCTTGGTGGATTGATTGTCAACCAATTAAGTTAAGATTTACGGCGACCGGAAAGCGCTAATTTTAACGAGTTAGCAAGAAAGGGCTCGGAGAGGGGGTTCCCTTGTAATCCGATTGCGAAAATTCTTGGGGGCTTAGGGCTGATAAGGTCCGATAATTTGTTTCTAGTGTGTGACATCTCCAGGTGGGGAAATTCGAGTGTGAATCAACTTTACAGTTAGTTACTGTTAATTCCTTCGATAGCAAGTTACTGGGGGTTAAATTTATTTAGGTGAGATTATGGGTGAAAAGTTTACGAAGGCATCCGGTCAGTGCCTGTGTGGAGCTATCCAGTTTGAAATTGATGGAAGTATATCTTCATTTCATATTTGTTACTGCTCCAGATGTCGGCATTCTACCGGTTCGGCTCATGCTTCAAATTTTTTCACTAAGCCTGAAAATATTTTATGGATATCAGGTTTGGACTTCATTCGACGGTTTGAACTCCGGGCCGCAAAAAGTTGGGCAAAGCAGTTTTGTAAAGTATAAGGGTCAGGTGTGCCATATGTGAATCTTGCGGGCACTTTTTTGGTGGTTCCAGCAGGGAGCCTGAACGAAAATATGGAAATTTCACCTGACGATAGAATATTTTGTGAGGATAGGGCAGGTTGGGTTGAGCGTATCCCGGAAAGCCCGGAGTTTCCAGCATTGCCCGATAAGTTTTAATTGCCGTTGCCGGATTTCACGGATGAATGCGGGTTTAGCGATCTGCGATTGCACAGCTGAATATTTCAGCTAACACGAGCGGGTGGGGTTTGCGCCTTTAATTCCAAATTATGGCCGCATCCTTAATGACAATCTGGGATTTTCTCCTTAGAGCATAATATGATCGAAAAAATCAAGAGAAATGAAATTGTGCATGAAGAGTTGCCTCAGGAGCATGCTGATCCTTTAGTTAGCGTACTTCACCGAATTATTCGGGTGGCGATAAAAGCATTAGCAATAATGATGGTTTTGATCATTCTCTGGGGGGTTGCAGATGTACTTTTTGTTGTATATCAACGTCTCATGGTTTCGCCAAAGTTTTTATTGAGCGTAAGTGATATTTTTGATGTGTTTGGTGGGTTTATGGTGGTTCTTATCGCCGTTGAAATATTTATCAATATCAGGTTGTACCTTGGAACCAATGTGTTGCCTATTCAACTTGTTATTGCCACTGCGCTGATGGCCATTGCCCGTAAAGTAATTATTTTGGATTTTTCTGATATTACCCCGGACTATATTTTTAGTGTTGCGGCTGTTGTATTCGCACTGGGTGTGTCTTACTGGCTTGTATCCAAAAAAATCTAAGAAAACCTACAAGCCCAAAGCGTTGCGACGTATATTACGTCATAGCGATGAAACACCTACATCCGATTTCACTGGAGATACATGTGATATTCAAAAATATTTTAAGGCGTACGACCATTTTTTGTACCCTCCTTGCATTCCAGCAAGCCACAGCATTGACGCATATTGCCGCGGATCGCCTGATTGACGTTGAGCGAGGCGAGGTGATTGATTCACCGGTGGTTGCTATTGATGGCAATCGCATTGTCTCTGTTCAGGCTGGTGGCGAGGTGCCGGATGATGCGATCAGGCTGACCGGTAGCACGCTGATTCCTGGTTTGATGGATATGCATGTGCATCTCACGGGAGATGCTCATACCCATGGATACCGCAGACTGGCGATTTCCAATGTACGTTCGGCGTTGACCGGCGCCAGGAATGCCCGTATTTCCCTGGAGTCCGGTTTTACCACCATGCGGAATCTCGGTGCTGCCGGGTACGCTGATATTGCTCTGCGTGACGCGATTAATGCCGGGGATATTCCCGGGCCGCGTATTTTTGTTTCTGGTCCAGCGATTGGAATTACCGGCGGTCACTGTGATAACAATCTGCTGCCGGCGGAGTATGCTGCAGTAGGTGGCGGGGTGGCCGATGGCCCCTGGGCGGTGCGCGCCAAGGTTAGGGAGAATCTCAAATACGGTGCTGATTTGATCAAGCTTTGCGCTACTGGTGGTGTGATGTCCAAGGGTACTGAGCCAGGAGCGCAGCAGTTGGCGCTGGAGGAGATGCAGGCTGCGGTGACCGAGGCACACAATCGGGGAGTAATTGTCGCTGCTCATGCTCATGGAACTGAGGGTATCAAGGCTGCGATTCTCGCCGGAGTGGATTCTGTAGAGCACGCAAGCTTTCTGGATCGCGAAGCCATTCGCCTGGCGAAGAAACATGGAACCGTTCTGTCGATGGATGTCTACGTAACGGAATACATTCTATCGGAAGGTGAGAAGGCGGGTATCTTGCCTGAGAGTCTTGAAAAGGAGCGCCGGGTAGGCGGCCGACAGCGGGAAAGTTTCAGTGAAGCTGTGGAAGCCGGCGTAAAAATGGTATTTGGCTCTGATGCTGCTGTTTACCCTCATGGGCAAAATGCGCGGCAATTTTCTCGTATGGTGCAGTTTGGTATGACGCCGTTACAGGCATTGCAGGCGTCGACGATCAATGCGGCCAAATTATTGGGTAAGGAGAGAGATCTTGGCAGTATTGATGTGGGTAAGCTGGCCGATATCGTAGCTGTTCCGGGCAATCCTCTGGAGGATATTTCCGTTTTGGAGAAGGTCCAGTTTGTGATGAAGGATGGTGAAGTGTTTAAAAATAATACGGGAGTTTATTGACACAATTGGGCGTATCCGGGCCTGCTGCCCCGATGCCCGCGGTCTCAAGTGATTTTGCGGGTATCGGGTCACGGAGTTTTGCATTCTCCTGTCTAAACAATCAGCGCTAAACAAACCAGACAGGTTGAATATTCAGCGTATTGGGTGCTCGCTTGCCGAGTTATCCAGTACGTTTCCTGTTATCCGTTTTTTCACTGAGTTTTTCACGCGTTGAGCGGTTTCACCGATATCGACGCCGATTCCGTACATTGCTGGGACTAGTAGCAGTGTCACGAAAAACGCCACAAGCACACCAAAGGCCAGCGCCACCACGATCGGTTGCAAAAATGCTGCCTGGATACTCCGTTCCATCATCATTGGCAACAATCCTGCAATAGTGGTCAAGGTTGTTAGCAGGATAGGGCGGAAGCGCGTCACGCCGGCATCCACGATGGCCTGTAATGGTTTGACACCTTGTTCCCGCAGGCGGTTGCACTGGTCCATTAACACCAGGTTATCGTTCACCACCACGCCGGCAGCCGCGGCAATACCGAAATAGCTGAAAATGGCCATGGTCATGCCCATTACGCTGTGACCAAAAATTGCGCCGACAAAAGCAAACGGAATGGCGATCAGGATCAGTATCGGCTGAGAATAACTGCGGAAGGCAATCGCCAGCAGGCTGTACATGGCAAAGAAGGCCATGGTATAGAGCCCGAGTACCTCCTGGATAAAGCGTTTTTCTCCTTCGGCCTGGCCCACGGCGCCGCGGATAATCCCCGGGTAACGTTTTTCCCACTGCGGGAAAAAGTTATCTTCCAGGTCTTTCATGATGTCGCTGCGCACGTCGTCTTTCAGGTCGGCCATTACCCGGGCGGCGCGGTTACCATTCCAGCGTTGGATGCGCTTGATCCCGGGCGCGTATTCGAGCTCGGCTATTGCCAGTAAGGGGACTTCGTGTCCGTCGCTGGTGCGTACCCGGAAGTCTTTCAGGCTTTCGATGGTGCGGCGGGATTCTAACGGGTAGCGCACCATTACCTTCACATCCTGACCGGCGCGAGGCAGTCGCTGAACCTCTTCGCCGAAATACGCCTGACGCACCTGGCGGTTCACTTCTGCCAGTGTCAATCCAAGCTTGCTCGCGCCGGGTTTGAGGTCGATGCGGATTTCTTCTGAGGCGCCTTCAAGGTTATTGCGCACGTCGTAGAGGCTTTCATAGGTGCGCAGCTGGGTTTCCAGATCTGCCGTTGCGCGGCGTAAAACCTCCAGATCCGGGTGTCGGATGGAGAGTTCAAACCCAGGGCCGTTGTTATTGAAGGCATATTGCACCGAGACTTCCTTGGCATCAGGTACATCTCCAAGCAGTTCCCTTAAGCGCAGGGCGGCTTCCTTGGCTGACATTTCGCGTGCTTCAGGTGGAGTCAGCTGTACGATGGCCATAACGCTATCGCGACGAGAGCGGGTATACCAGTTCTCGATGAGCGCACCTTTACCCTGGCCCACATTACCCTGTTCTATCGTCTGTTGGTTTGCTTCTTCTTCCAGGCGTTTTTCTGCTTCTTGCAGCTGTGCCAGGATTTCCAGTGCGCGGCTGTAGGGGGCACCTTCGGGCATCACTACGTTGACAATAATTTGATCGGATTCGATCTCTGGCATAAAGCCTTTTTTCACCCAGCCACTGCCAAACATACCAAAGCCAATCATAAGTACCGCGATGAAAATGCTTACAGTCAGGTAGCGCTTTTCAACGGCCCACTGGCCGATGCGACGATAGTGGTTGTGGGCAAAATGGATAATGGAATCGGCAATTCGTTTCTGAATACGTCCGAAGCGACCGAGTTTGGTGCGCGGCTTCAGGTTGCTGAGGTGGGCGGGCAAGATCAGTAGCGACTCGATCAGGGAGAACAGCAGGGCAAGTATTACTACCCAGGTGATATGCCGGGTAAATTCACTGGTGGAACCACTGATAAAGATCCACGGCAAAAACGCAAGAATGGTTGTGGCTACGGCAAAGATGACTGGCTTGGCCACAAGCTGTGTACCAAGTATCGCTGCGTTTAATCCTCCTGCGGGATGCTGATGCTCCGGATTGTGGGATTCGGTATGAATACTTTCTCCCACCACAATGGCATCGTCCACCACAATACCAAGTACCAGGAGGAAAGCGAAGGTGGAGAGCATATTCAGGGAGACGCCCACGCTGGGCAGGAGTACGAAGGCACCGGCATAGGCTGTGGCGATACCGATGGCCACCCACAGGGCTACCTTCGGGCGCAAACTGAATACCAGCACCAGGAGTACCAGAAGCAACCCCTGAAACGCCGAGCTGCCGATGGTTTCCATGCGTCCCTTGAAGTCTTCCGCATTGTCGGTCCACAGGGTGAGTTTTGTTCCCACGGGCATGGTTTTACTGCGTTCATCTATCCATTTGCGAATCGAGTCGGAGGCGGTGACGATATCCATGGTTTCCGTGCTCATCACCTGCAGCAGTACCGCCGGTTCACCGTTCAGGGTGGCAAGAATCTCGTTATCTTCGAAGCCGTCTATCACGTTCGCGACATCGCCCACGCGAATGGTGCCGCCGTCGGCAGTCTGACGGACAATGATGTTGGCAAATTCCTGTTCGCTGTCCGCTTGTTTGCGAACTTTCAACTGGTAGCTGCCCACCTCAGTGCGCACGGTGCCTGCAGACTGGTTGATTGAACTGTTGCGAATGGCATTGGCCAATTCTTGGAAGGTCAAACCATAGCGCCGTAAAGCCTGCTCGCTGACTTCGATGGAGACTTCCTCCATCCTTGTGCCGAACAGCTCCACCACCGAGATGGCTGGCAGTGTGGCTACTTCGCGCCGCAGCTGTTCTGCCAATCGTTTGAGTTCCCGCTCGCCTACATCGCCGTGTACCGCTACACGAATAAATTCTTGGCGATTTACCCATTGGTGGACCTGGGGCGGTTCTATGTCGCGGGGAAATGATGAAATACCATCTACGCGGATCTTTACATCGTTCATGAAGCGGGAGAAATCCACGGAGGTTTCCGCCAGGATATACACCTCACCCATGCCTTCGGACGAGGTGGAACGCACCCAGTCGATATTGTCTAGATCGCTGACCGCTTCCTCGATGCGGGCGACGATTTGCTCTTCTACTTCCTGCGGCGCGGCGCCGGGCCAGGAGACGTGGATTTGAAGGCCGGGGAAGCGCACCTGCGGGTCCATTTCCCGTTCCATGCTGAGAAACCCGATGACGCCGGCAACTAGAATGCCGATCATCGCCAGATTGGCGGCTACCGTGTTGCGGGCCCACCATGCAATCAAGCTGTTCATTATTGATATTCCTTAACTTGCTGTTGCTTACCGGCGGGCCAGATGGGTAATGGGCTGAACGTCCATACCTTCAACTGGGTTGGTCAGGGTGGAAATCACTACACGTTCACCATCGGCAACACCAGAGGCGAGCATTGCGCGATGCTCAGACGTGGAGAGCACCTCCACGGTACGGATATTCAGTTGGTTGTTTGCATCCACCACATACACCTTGTCAGCGCTGCGCAAGGCTTCGCGAGGCACCACGATCGCCTGCCGCTGCTCAGTGGACTCCACTTCAGCGGTGACAAAAAGCCCCACAGCCAGGGGCACGCCGTTACTTGCGCCAGCGCCATACGGGTCTTCTACTTCCACTACGGCATAAATCAGGCGGGTCTGTTGATCGACGGTAGCCTGAGTGCGTACGATTTTGCCCTGCCAGTCTTGTGTCTGGGTGCCGACGAGGGCGGTAAGAGTGACGGCAGGGCCCGGGTGTTTGTTACTGGCGACAAAGCCCATTGGCAGATCCAATTCCAGCAACTGGCTGTCTGTCAGCGGCAGGCGTACTTCTACTCGGTCTGTGGCGAAAACCCGGCCCAGGGATGTGCCGGTAGTGACATACTGGCCGACACCTACGTTACGACTGACGACGCGGCCGCGATAGGGCAGGCGAATCTTGGTGCGGGAAAGGTTCAGCTCCGCGTCGGCGAGCTCTGCCTGTGCTGCACGCAGGTTGGCCTGGGCCTCCATTACCTGTGGTTTATTGACTTGCAGTGGGGTGGGGGTTTTGTTTGGGTTGAGATCGAGCCACTGCTGGCGCTTGATGGTAGCCGCGGCCTCGGCTTGCAGCAGCAGGACTTCCGCCTGTGCGACGCGGGCTTCGGCCTGTGCGACTTGAAGCTTGTAATCAGCGTCGTCCAGCTCGATCAGGGTTTCTCCTGCTTCAAATCCCGCGCCCTCGGCAAAGCGTTCGGCGATAGCGACAATGCGTCCGGAAATCTGTGGCGTGAGGTCGATCTGGGTGTGCGCTCGCACTTCGCCCTGGGTCGTAATACCGAGATTCACCAATTCCTTTCGGGCCTCAGAATACATGAGGGAAACCGGGCGTTGCTCCTGTTCTTTTTTTTCAGGGGCGGGTTTGGTGGCGGACATCCATTGCACGATGCCTATGCCTAATGCCAGTACAAGTAGTGGTGCGACGGCTTTCAGGATTTTATTGTTCATATGTCCAATCTTTTCAGATTTCAGGTTTACGCCGGGGGACCTCTGGAGCGGATTTATTGAATCACGATATCCAGAGGTTTAGCTGTTGGTAAAAGCCGGGTTGAGCTGAATCAGCGGCGAACGACTGTGCCAACTGATGAAAAGACTTGGTGAGCAGGGGGTATGGATGCAGTGGAAGGAATATTTTTTTACCTGGGATTATCAAGACGCCAGCAATCCCGATACCGACGCCTGGACCAATCGGTTAAATATCCGGATTCCAGCCGGCGAGAATCCGTTCACGGGTATAGATTGCCGCCTGATGTTCGGTGAGCTGCCGGCGCTTGTTATTGACTATGGCGCCGGGGCCGTGATTTTCGAATTCAAAGAAGCGTGACTCTTCTGGCGTGAATACGGTGGACTTGGTGCCATCGCGACTGGTGCCGCGCATGGAATCCCAGCCGTCGCGGGTAATGTGGTCGTCCATAAAGGATCGGATATACACCGCCGCGCCAATCGCGTCGGGATCCGCATAGCGGCCATCGGGGAAATCGGTGGTGGGGTGCCAGGGGCGGCCCAACGGGGTCGAATTGGTGGGCACGCCCTCAGCTTTCAACAGGCGGCAGTTGAGAAACACCAGCCCGAACTCGTTGCCGATATCAGTGCTGGGCGCGGTGACGTAACCGACGGTCTCCCGTGCGGTGCCGCGGGGGCGGGTAACGATATCGCTGTTTTCAAACAACGCCTGACCCGCACCGAAAATAAAGTCCACATTGCCTTCGACCACACTGTCGACAAAATAGCTGCGGCCGGCCTGTACGAACAGGGTGTCCTGGTAACCCAGAAGGCGCACATTGCGGAACGCGGTCCGGTCGCTGCTGAGACCGGTTTCCAGCGCCACTGCCTGGGTGCCATTGATCTTGTCGGTGTGGTCCTTGGGTAGCGCGTCAGTAGCGAGGAAGTCAAAACTGTTTTCGATGGTAAGGTTTTCCGCGCGGAAATCAGTCGCTTCTACCGTCAGGGTTGCGGTATCGAAGGTGCCCATTTTGGCCTCGGAGCCCGGCTCAGCGTCCACCGCTGGCATTCCCGCATAATCCCCGTAACTAATGATGGTGCTGTCGCGCCCGGCGCCGATCAGGTGAATATTGGGTTTGCTGACCAGCAGCTTTTCCCGGTAAGTGCCCTCGGGCAGATAAATCACGTAGGGCGTGGCGCTTGCTTCCGGCGCCGCTGCCAGTGCCGCAGCGATGGTGGGGTATATAGGGGCATTACCGGTTTTGGCGGAAGCGATACCGACTACCGCGTCATAATCTCGCTGGTCACCGTTCTGGGCGCAGGATGTGATTACAAGCAGTGCCAGCAGCCACAGGCCAGTTTTTTGCGCAAGGCTGGAAAAAGAGTGCTGGGGCGAATCGCTAAACCTCACTCCCAGGGTACGTATTGCGGGGATTATCGCCATGTGTACTGCTCCGTCTAATTATTGGTCAGGTCGCGTCTTGTTTGGGTCGGACTATTGGTCAGGCCATTCTAGCGCCAGCCCCGCGGAGCGCTCAACCGCGCAGGGACTATCTCCAGCCATTCCCCCAGCTACTCAAAAGCTACTCAAAGTACATTCAAATCTGCCCACTTAAGCCTCGCGCCCCTTATTTTGCGGGACTGCCTGAGGTAGAATGCGCGCCCGCTTTAACCGACAGAAGCCGACAGCTCTATGGAAATCAATCCGCTTCTCAACCAGATGAAAGACCTCGCAGAACGCACCGACGTTCTCAGGGGGTATCTTTGACTACGCTGGCAAGAAAGAACGCCTGACCGAAGTCGAACTGGAACTGGCTGAACCCAGTGTCTGGGACGACCCCGACCGCGCCCAGGATCTGGGTCGCGAACGCTCCTCCCTCGAAGCCGTAGTTAAAACCATCGAAGACCTCGACAGTGGCATCAACGACTGCCGCGATCTGCTGGATATGGCGGTGGAAGAGGGGGACGAAGACTCCGTAGCCGACGTCTCCGCCGAGCTGGAAGGTTTGCAGCAACAGCTGGAAACTCTCGAATTCCGCCGCATGTTTTCCGGTGAAACCGACCCCAATAACGCTTATCTGGACATCCAGGCTGGCTCCGGTGGTACCGAAGCTCAGGACTGGGCCGAAATGCTGCTGCGCATGTATCTGCGCTGGGGTGAAGCCCACGGCTTCAAAACCACCCTGGAAGAAGCTTCTGCAGGGGATGTTGCCGGCATCAAAAGTGCCACCATCCACTTCCAGGGCGAGTACGCCTACGGCTGGCTGCGCACCGAAACCGGCGTACACCGCCTGGTGCGGAAGTCCCCGTTTGACTCGGGTAATCGCCGGCACACGTCGTTCACCTCGGTGTTTGTCTCTCCGGAGATCGACGACAACATCGAGATCGAGGTGGACAAGTCCCAGGTGCGTGAAGACACCTACCGCGCATCGGGCGCCGGTGGCCAGCACGTCAACAAGACCGACTCTGCGGTGCGCCTGACCCACCTCGCCACCGGCATCGTGGTGGCGTGCCAGAGCGAACGCTCCCAGCACCAGAACCGCGATAAAGCGTGGAAAATGCTGCGGGCACGACTCTACGAACAGGAAATGCAGAAGCGCAATGCGGAAAAGCAGGCGCTGGAAGAAAGCAAGTCCGACATCGGCTGGGGCAGCCAGATCCGCTCCTACGTACTGGACGACCAGCGCATCAAAGACCTGCGTACCAGCGTTCAGACCAGCAACTGCCAGGCAGTGCTGGATGGGGACCTGGATCAGTTTATTGAGGCGAGCCTGAAGGCGGGCCTGTAATTCCGACGTGACGACGTCTGAAATTCACTTTAAATGACATGTGATAGATCATGAGCAACACACCAACTCAGCAAGACGAAAACAAACTGATCGCCGAGCGCCGTGCCAAACTCAGCGCTATGCGCGAGAAGGGTAACGCCTTCCCGAACAGCTTCCGCCGCGAGCAGCTCGCCGCCGACCTGCAAAAAGAGTTTGGTGAAAAAACCAAGGAAGAGTTGGAAACTGAAGGAAACAGTGCCTGCGTTGCCGGCCGTATTCTTGCCAAGCGCGGCCCCTTCCTGGTCATCCAGGACGTTTCCGGACGTATCCAGTTGTACGCCGACAAGGTTGCCCAGAAAGACATCAAAGAGCGCTGGGGAACCTGGGACATTGGCGACATCGTCGGTGTTAAAGGTGCTCTGCACAAATCCGGTAAAGGCGACCTCTATGTCAATTGCGAAGAGTACAGCCTGCTCACCAAAGCCCTGCGTCCGCTGCCGGAAAAATTTCACGGCATTGCTGACCAGGAAATGCGCTACCGTCAGCGCTATGTCGACCTGATCGCCACTCCGGAATCCCGCGATGTTTTCCGCATCCGCTCTGAAGTGATCAGCTACATTCGCAGCTTCCTGAATAACAACCAGTTCATGGAAGTGGAAACGCCCATGCTGCAGGTGATTCCTGGCGGCGCAACCGCGCGTCCGTTCATTACTCACCACAATGCACTCGATATCGACATGTACCTGCGTATTGCGCCGGAACTCTATCTGAAGCGTCTGGTGGTGGGCGGTTTTGAGCGTGTGTACGAAATCAACCGCAACTTCCGCAACGAAGGCCTGTCCACCCGCCACAATCCCGAGTTCACTATGCTCGAGTTTTACCAGGCGTACGCGGACTACAACGATCTGATGGATCTTACCGAGAATATGATTCGCGGTATCTGCACCGATGTTCTGGGCAGCACTACCGTTCAGTACCAGGACAGCAGCTACGATTTCGCCAAGCCGTTCGATCGTATCAGCGTGTTTGACTCCATCCTGAAGTACAACCCGGAACTGAAAGCGTCGGATATTGATACTCTGGAAGGTGCACGTGCCGTTGCTGAAAACCTGGAAATCCCTCTGAAAGATATCTGGGGCCTGGGCAAAGTACAGATCGAAATTTTCGAGAAAACGGTTGAGCACCGTCTCGATCAGCCGACCTTCATTACCGAGTATCCAACCGAAGTGTCACCGCTGGCGCGCCGCAACGACGACAATCCGTTCGTTACCGACCGCTTTGAGTTCTTTGTCGGTGGTCGCGAGATCGCTAATGGCTTCTCCGAGTTGAACGACGCGGAAGATCAGGCCGAGCGCTTCAAAGCGCAGGTGGCGGAAAAGGATGCGGGTGATGATGAAGCCATGCACTACGATGCCGACTATATCCGCGCGCTGGAGTATGGCTTGCCGCCCACCGCTGGTGAAGGTATCGGCATTGATCGCCTGGTGATGCTGTTGACCAATTCACCGTCGATTCGCGACGTGTTGTTGTTCCCGCATATGCGTCCTGAAGTGTCTGCGGAATAAATTTCCCGGAAAAAATGAAAAGGCGATGGCTTAGCGGCCATCGCCTTTTTTGTTTGCGTCTTACTACTTTAGTCGCGCCCTAGCCGCGAATCCCGAGAGGACCGGCTGGCAGGTAGATGGTTTCCGATCCTGAACTGCCGCGGCGCTGGATTTCTACTGGTACCGAGGTGCCCGGCGCTACCTGATACACCTGGGAGCGCAGGTCGCCCATATGGAATACCCGCTGGTTGTTGTAGCGGATAATCTTGTCGCCGGGACGCAGTCCCGCCTCATAGGCAGGGGTCGATTCCAGTAAATCGCCGATTTCCATTTCTGTGCGGCCGCCAAAGGCTTTCAGGTACAGGTCGAATTCTTCCTGGCTCAGTTCCTGTTCAAATACCCGCTGAGGGTTGCTGTAGGTGTGAATTTTTTCCTGTAGGGCCTTACCCCTGTCCGACTGTTTGTCTTCCAGGTGGTGGTATTCATAAGTGAATTGCATTTGCTCGTGTTGGATGCGTTCCTGCTGGTCGATGATGGCGGCGGCACGCTCGGGGCTGAAGCCCGCGTCGGTAAGCTGACGGATCTGGTTTTCCCGCATACGTGTGAAGCGGTTTTCATGCTGGGACGTTGCCTGCGTGCGGGATCGATGGCGGTCGATCTCGTTTCGCTCCCCGGCCATATCCAGCGCTGCGTTGCGGATTTCCCCGTGTTCAGGATCTGGCTCCAGGCGGCGGCTTAATTCATTTACCAGCTCCAGTAGCTGATGTTGAATTTTCAGGGTTTCGCTGAGGGTTTGCTCGAGGGTTTTTACCCTAGTGGTGAGGTCGGTGGCCGCGGGGTTGGATTCCGACGCAAACAATGATTGACCGGCTGTCCTGGTTTCCGTGTTGCTCCAGTGTGCAACCGCTGCCACCGCCAGAACAAGGGACAGTGCGGCGACAGGGAGGGCGTGTTTGTACAGGTTCATGGGGTGCCTTTCGACTTTGCCGGTAATCGCAAATTATAGAAGTACCAGGTGGTTCGGCAGCTCGTCCTTGATCACGGTGGCGGGCGCGGCCTCTTCAAGTAGCTCGCCGCATTTCTGCACACAGTGGACAAAAGCCTCATTGGTTTTGCCCTTTTTCACTTCGCGGATAAAGTTTTCTACGATTTCCTGCCAGTTCTCGTTGGTGATGTGTTCCGCGAGGCCGCGATCAGCGAGGATTTCCACGTAATGTTCGGCCACCGAGACAAAGATCAGCAGGCCAAGGCGGTCTTTGGTGCTGTGCAATTCGTTTTCCAGAAACTGTCGGCGGGCAAGATTGGCGGCTCGCCAGAATTTCACCCGTTTGGGTACCAGCAACATGGTCAAAGGGCGCCAGCGGAACAGGACTGCGAGCAGGATAAACAGGATCCACTGCAGGGTGAATGCCTGCTGATATTCGAGCCACCACGGCAGAAACTGCATTAGGGGGGCGAGCAGCAGGGACAGAAATGCCGCCCAAAGAGTGGAAATGTAAAGGTAGTTGTCGGACTCGCGGGCGAGAACTGTCACCACCTCGGCGTCGGTACGGGATTCCACGTCCTTGATGGTTTCGGAAAGGGTGCGTTTTTCACTGGCGTTCAGCATTTTGTATTCCCTGTGTGTCGCTTGGGGGTGGCGCTACCAGCCACCGGACGCGCCGCCGCCGCCGAAACCGCCACCGCCACCACCAAAGCCGCCGCCAAATCCTCCGCCGCCACCGAAACCGCCTCCAAAGCCACCACCACCGTAGTAACCGCCGTAGCGACCACGCCGGTAATTGCTGCTGCCACGGGGCGCGCCGAGCACCGACGAGCCGAAAATCTGCAACATGACAAACAGCAGGAAGATGCCGACCAGGAGCGCGAGCTGGCGGTTCTCATTACTTTCGGTGGGTTCAGGCACGTATTCATTCTTGATGACCGCGATGATGGATTCGACTCCAGAGATCACGCCCCCGTCAAAGTCGCCACTTCTGAAATACGGCAGAATCTTGGTGTGGATGATGTTGGCGGACAGGGCATCGGTCATGGCGCCTTCCAGGCCGTATCCCACTTCGATACGCACCTGGCGCTCGTTGGGCGCGATGATCAGCAGGATACCGTTGTCTTTGCCTTTCTGGCCGATCTTCCAGTGACGCCCAAGCTGGTAGCCGTATTCTTCGATGGTGAGCCCTTGCAAGTCGGGGAGGGTTACCACGACGATCTGGTTGCTGGATTCTTTTTCATGTTGTTGCAGCATTTCTGTAAGACGGTAGCGCGTGCTCTGGCTGAGCAGGCCGGCATTGTCCACAACGCGCCCACTGAGAGCCGGGAACTGGATATCCGCCAGAGGGGGCTCCGCCCACAGCAAAATGGGCAGGAGAAGAAGAAAAAAGGCGATCCGGCGGATCGTCATGGAAGTTCCCCGCGGCCCGAATTACTGGAAATCGACTTCCGGGGCCTTTTCAGCGCCTTCCGAGGTGGCCTCAAAGGTATCGCGGATGGGCATGTCGCTGTACAGGATGTTGTGCCAGATGCGCCCGGGAAAGGTGCGAATCTCGCGGTTGTAGCGCTCAACCGCGGCGATATAATCCCGCCGGGCCACACTGATGCGATTCTCGGTACCCTCCAGTTGCGATTGCAGGGCGAGGAAGTTCTGGTTGGCCTTGAGATCCGGATAGCGTTCCACCACCACCATCAGGCGCGAGAGGGCGCTGCTGAGTTGCGCCTGCGCGGCTTCGAATTGCTGCAATTTGGCGGGGTCGTTAATGATATTCGGGTCGACCTGCATGGAATTTACCTTGGCGCGGGCTTCGGTGACCGCTTCCAGGGTTTCCTGTTCGTGGGCCGCATAGGCCTTTACGGTTTTGACCAGGTTGGGAATCAGGTCGGCACGGCGCTGGTACTGGTTCTGTACCTGGGCCCAGGTGGCCTTGACGTTTTCGTCGTAGGTGGGGATGTTGTTGATGCCGCATCCGCTCAGACCGAAAACCATCAGCGCGAGCAGCAGAGTCTGCCAGAAACGGCGGTGAGTGAAATTCTTTTTGCCTGTGAGTGCTGCGTTCATTCCTTTCATCCATGTGGGTTACGAACCAGACAATAATAGTCTTCAATCCCGTGGTTTCGCGCAAGTTTCCCCGGGGACACGTTCCAGAGAGTACGAATGGCGTTAAAAGCGACAATTTTCAAAGCCCGGCTGCAAATTGCCGATATGGACCGCAATTACTATGGCGAGCATCTGCTGACGCTGGCCCGGCATCCGTCGGAAACCGATGAGCGGATGATGATTCGCCTGCTGGCCTTCGCCCACAACGCCAGTGAACAGATGGAGTTTACCCGGGGGCTGTCCAGTGATGATGAGGCGGATCTGTGGCAGCACAGTCTGAGCGGCGAGGTGGAGACCTGGATTGAGGTGGGGGTTCCCGCGGAGGACCGGGTTCGCAAGGCCTGCGGTCGCTCGCAACAGGTAATCGTCTATGCCTATGGTCAGCGTACGGCTCCGGTGTGGTGGCAGAAGCTACAGCCGGCAAGTAGCCGTTACGAGAATCTCCAGGTGTACTTTCTGCCGTCCGAGCGCTGCGCAGAGCTGGCCTCCATGGCCGAGCGCAATATGGACTTCAGTGTCACCATTCAGGATGGTCATCTCTGGATTGCCGGCCCGCAACAGACTGTGGAAATGGTGCCCGAGCGCTGGAAATAATCTTTATCGGCGGGCGCTCGCGCGCTGATACAACAATTGATGCAACATTTGATACAACACGATTGCTACAACAACGGAGCAGAACCATGCCGTCTTTCGATATCGTATCTGAAGTGGATAAACACCAACTGACGAATGCCGTCGACCAGGTAAACAGGACAATTACCACCCGTTATGATTTTAAGGGCGTTGACGCAGAGGTGGAACGCTCGGAGTTTACCCTCACCCTGCGTGCCGACTCCGATATGCAGGTGGACCAGATGGTGGACATGCTGCGTGCAGCGCTGATCAAGTGCAGTATCGACCCGCTTGCAATGGACGTGGGAGAACAGGAACAGTCCGGCAAGCAGGTAAAGGTCGCGGTAAATCTGAAAAATGGACTCGACAAAGACCTGTCACGAAAGATTGTTAAGATCATCAAGGATGAAAAACTGAAGGTGCAGGCGGCGATACAGGGTGATGCGGTTCGGGTTACCGGCAAGAAGCGTGACGATCTGCAACAGGTTATTGCTATGTTACGCGGGAAGGAATTGGAACAGCCCTTGCAGTTCAACAACTTTCGCGATTGAGGCTGTTTACGCCAACGGAGGGACTCTTTGGATAAGTTATTGCGGCGTTTTATCTTCACTACGGTGGTGCTGTGCAGTAGTGCCAGTAGTGTTGGGGCAGAAAATGGAATTGGCAAAGAGGAAGGCGTTCCTATCGTTGCGGCGACACTGGTTGATCAGTGGTGGATCGATGGCAGTGAAAACCTGGATATTTCCGGGTTGAGTTTCTGTGATGGTGTTTTAGTTGCGGTTGCCGACAAGTCTTCAGAGCAATTTTATGCATTTTCGCCAATAGCGGGCACCGGGTCGGTGCAACTTGAGGTGAAAGGGAGTTTCACCCGGCCTTCACTTCCGGATGATCAGCCAGTCAGTGTCAAGGCCAGGGCGCTGCATATAGCCAGCACTCCACTCAGTATGGATTTCGAGGGAATTACCTGCGATGCGGGTGGGGTGTATCTGCTCAGTGAGCGACATAACCGCATAGTGCAAATCGAGAGTGGTGCCGGCCGCTGGTCGCCCCAGCGCTGGTCAGAATCCGCGCGCGCGCACGGTTACCTGCAATTCTTCAATGGGGAAAGTGAAGGACTGGTCAAGGCCGGTGCGGATTTCTGGGTGGCATTGGAGCGAAATCCTCGTGGGCTGCTAAAGCTCAAGCCGGAAGATGAAGAGGGCCGGGAGTTTTTCCAGTTGCCACCAGTGACAGGGCTCGATTTTCACGGTCGCTCTGAAGACCTTACCGGGCTGGCCTATTACGACGGGGCTCTGTTTACTCTTGAGCGCAATGCATTTGCGGTATGTCGCCGCTCCATTGAGACTCTGGTGGCGCAGTGGTGTATCGATTACCGGCACATCGAAGAGGCCGCTGAAAACATTTATCGTGAAACCATATACGGCAAGGGAGAAGGGCTGGCTGTCGATGCGTCGGGTATCTACGTGGTGCTGGACAATAATGGTGTGGACCGGCTCGCGGCCCCTGGTGATGCCAGGGGCCTCTTAATGCATCTGGCATTTCCCGAAATCGGCAGCGAAAACCGATAGCGGGCAGGTATTGTATTTGGCAAAAACAAAACTTGATATTCTGCTCACCGATGTGCGGGCCTGCCGCTTGTGTGAGCCCCACTTGCCGTTGGGGCCGCGCCCGGTACTGAGTGCGGCACGCACAGCAAAGTTATTGATCGTGGGACAGGCACCCGGTACGCGGGTGCACGAAACCGGTATACCCTGGAATGATCCTTCCGGTGACCGTCTGCGGGAGTGGCTGCAGATGGATCGGGAAGCCTTCTACGATGAGTCCCGTATTGCCATCGTACCCATGGGGTTCTGTTATCCCGGGCGAGGCCAGGGGGGGGACTTGCCACCGCGTCCGGAATGCGCGGCCACCTGGCATGGGCGTCTGCTGGCGGAACTGCCCAACATTCAGCTCACTCTGCTGGTTGGCCAGTACGCCCAGCGCTATTATCTGCCCCACTGGTATGGCAGCATTACGGAAAACGTGCGTCACTACGCCGATGCACTGACACACAACCTGTTTCCGCTACCGCACCCCAGCCCCAGAAATACCCTTTGGCTGAAGCAGCGCCCCTGGTTTGAGCACGCGGTGGTCCCTGCACTCAGGGAGCAGGTGCGTAAAATTTTATAGATCCCATACAAAAGACGATGCAGCCTTCCGATAAAGTAAAAATCCACCCCAGCTGGCTTTCGGTGCTGGAGCCGGAATTCAATAAACACTACATGGCTGAATTGCGGCAGTTTCTGCAGCAGGAAAAGCAGGCGGGTAAGACAATCTTTCCACCGGGCGGTCAGATCTTCAATGCCTTCAATTCCACGCCCTTCGACCAGGTAAAAGTGGTGATTCTCGGGCAGGATCCCTATCACGGTGCGGGCCAGGCCCATGGCTTGTGCTTTTCTGTTATGCCCGGCGTGCGGATTCCGCCGTCGCTACAGAATATTTACAAGGAGCTGCACTCCGACCTTGGTATTGCGCCGCCCAACCACGGTTGCCTGCAACCCTGGGCGGAGCAGGGCGTCTTGCTGCTGAACGCGACACTTACGGTGGAAGAGAGTAAGGCTGGTGCGCATCAGGGGCGCGGTTGGGAGCAGTTCACTGATGCGGCGGTACACGCACTGGCAGAGCAGCGCGAGGGGCTGGTGTTTGTGCTGTGGGGCAGTTATGCGCAGAAGAAGGGAAGTTTTATCGATCGCCGCAAGCACCTGGTGCTCCGCGGGCCGCACCCGTCACCGCTGTCGGCGCACCGGGGTTTTTTCGGCACACGACCATTTTCGCAGGCGAATACCTATCTTCAGCAGCGCGGCGAGAAACCGATTGATTGGGCTCTTCCTTCCGCGGATACGTTGCGTCGTGTAGCCGTAGAAATCTGACGGCTTTGCAGGAGCCTGAAGGCAGGCTCCTACGAGAGCACCCAGTGCAAATCAGGCCAGCGGAT
Source organism: Microbulbifer bruguierae (assembly GCF_029869925.1). Lineage (NCBI taxonomy): Bacteria > Pseudomonadati > Pseudomonadota > Gammaproteobacteria > Cellvibrionales > Microbulbiferaceae > Microbulbifer > Microbulbifer bruguierae. The sequence continues at coordinate 4,480,233 of NZ_CP118605.1, forward strand.
CGGCATCCGCGTCGTAGGGTAGCTCGAGCAATTCCAACACACGGCCGTCCTGTAGTTGCAGGCTCTCGCCATCGGCGACCTTGCTTTTGGTCAGTACCGCCAGTAATTCGATCTCATCGCCCGCAACTCCCGCCTGTACGATATTGCCGATACTGGAGCCGCCATCCGGGGTGAATATTTCATCGCCGGGCTGGGGTAGGTCGCCGCCGTCGATACGCGCGCGGTACATACGTCGCTTTGCTGCTCCCAGATACTGCATCCGCGCCACTACCTCCTGCCCGGTATAACAACCTTTCTTGAAGCTCACTCCGTTCAGTAAGTGCAGGTTTGTCATCTGTGGAATAAACATTTCGCTGGTGGCAGCGTGCAGCTGGGGGAGGCCTACGGCAATCAGCTGGTGTTGCCAGTGACTGTAGCTACCCTTTGAGAGTGGCGTGCCACAAAGCTTTTGCCACAAGTCCGCGGCCTGCTCCAGTGGCACTTGGATAATGACATTGCGTTCTCCCAGGCACGCGGCCAGCGCCCGCTGTCCGTTGTGATCAAAGTCGCGCAATTGCCCCGGTGTCAGATCGGTATCGCGACTGTGGGATAGCGACAATAGCTGGCTCGCGGCGCTGTGGGCATCGCGGCCACTGAGGCTGAACCAATGGTGACTGTCACTTATATCGGTCAGTTCAGTCTTGAAAAAAACCGCGTATTTTTTCAGCGCCGCGAGTGCCATCGCGACAAGGTCGCGGGGCATAAACAGCACGAATTCGCCCTGGTCTATTTTCAGGGTGTGAAAAGCGCTGATCATGCGCCCCTTGGGGTTGCAGTGGCTGCCGGGAGTCCAGTGGGCGTCTGGGAGCTTGACGAGATCGCAGCTCAGTTGTCCTTGCAGGAACTTCTGGCTATCGGGGCCGACGACCGAAACCGCCCCCATTGGACTGAGATCGATCAATTGCAGTTCGCTGGAGGCGGTTGTGCCGTTACTGAATTCGGCAGCGCCATCGTGCCACTGGGCGCCCTGGCCACTGAGAAATTCCTGCCACTGCTGTTGATCCATGCTGAGTCCGCCACCGTTGACTGCTGTTTTGTGTGAGGAGCAGTATCTGGGGTTTTGCGGCGGGATTTCAACTACCGCTATACTGCGCGCAATTCGCAATTGGGGTTTGAGAGAGAAGT